>NZ_JAIJZO010000013.1:0-67772 GCF_019754115.1 Streptococcus sp. 2018110
TTAGCCTTGGCCACCTAGCCTAACAGCTTCAAACCTGTTATCAAATGAAATCATCAACTTACTCAAACATAGTGAAACATCTAATTCTTGACTAAGGTAAGGTGGCTAACTTCATTATAGAACTTTCATTCTGAGCGATTCGAAAAAAAATTTTAAAAAATTGCACAAAAACGCTTGACATGATTTTGAGCACATGCTAGAATAATGTCAGAAAGTTAATCAAACAACTTTCGCCCCTACTATACAAGGAAAGGGGGTGAGGCTCTTGAAAAGGCAAAAGAAAAGAGATGTTGACCATCTCAAACTGATTGAACTTGCTACTGCAATAGCTAGATTCTTTCAAATCGTTGCCCAAATCATTTTGGAGATAATAAAACATCTCTAAACCTCACAAAGCAGGCGGAACCTCTTCCGCTTGCTATCCTTGTAAATATTATATCATAAGAGGTAAACCAATGCAAGAAAAGAAACGACCAAGAGGACGACCTGCAACAGGAAAGGTTAGAAATAAAAATATAACCATTGCAGTCACGGAACAAGAACGTGAAACTATTAAAGGATACGCTAAAGAAAAAGGCATATCTCTAACAGATATATTACTAAATGCAGTAAATAAAAAAGTCTAGCAAGTGCTCCATCGCCAAACTTTGCACAAACTAGACTGAACACCTCACACGCTAAGCATGTAAGATACTAATATTGTATCATGCGTGCTTGGTCTAGTCAAGTACGCTTTTTGCGCACCTCAAAAAGAGAAAGAAGGTACAAACTATGAAACATTTAACAAACGCTATCAAAGCAAAAGAAAACTTCTACAACCTAGCAACAGAACATAGAGATTATCCTGTAAAACAAATGCTAACCACTTATTTCGAAACATTTGACAACGAAATGAAAGCCTATTTTGATGAAGTTGCTGACCACGGCAACGAAGAGGAACTACTTGAAGAGTTCTATGCATATCTAAGAGATTTATCACAAATGGCTAAAGCACTATACGCATAAGAAAGAGGTAAATATCATGACAAACTTAACAGCCGAATTAATCGCAATGAACGAACGTATTAAAGCATTTAACGCTAAACATCAAACTTGAGGATAAAATCAAGGAGCTTGAAAAAGATAAGAATGATGTTCTCAAACGTGAAAGCAATACACGAGCTGGTTTTGTTTACGTTATTTCCAATATAGGTTCATTCGGTCAAAATGTCTACAAAATAGGTATGACAAGAAGATTAGAACCGATGGACCGTATTAATGAATTAAGTAGCGCTTCTGTTCCGTTTCCGTTTGATGTCCATGCTCTGATCTTTAGTGAGGACGCTCCTGCTCTAGAGAATACGCTTCACAATTATTTCAGAGACAAAGAAGTGAATAAAGTTAACCCACGTAAAGAGTTCTTTAAAGTTGACTTGCAAGAAATTAAAGAACTTGTACATAAAGAATACAACAATACCGTACATTTTACTGATTTAGCAGTTGCGGAACAGTATTACGAAAGCATAAAATTAAATTCTGAATAACAAAAAATCCCCACACTTCCAACCGACCAAAGCCGAAGTGCAGGGTAACCTAATAAGCAAAGACCAGCTATCAGCCGGACCTTTTGCGTACTCTATTATATCATATCAAAGGAGGTGATGCCAACATCCTAGCAGTAAAATTCCTTGTCCAGAGGGTAACAAACTGAAAGGAAATTAAAAATGAAATACAATAAAACAAACTACCCAAATATCTTTTGGTATGAAACTGCCAAAGGGAAAAGATACCACATCCGCCGTGGGTATTACCTAAACGGCAAGAAAAAAGAGGCCAACAAAAGCGGTCTCAAGACGATTGCTGAAGCTCGTGCAGCGCTTGCCGAAATCGAACGGCAAATTGCTGAGAATGAGTTTGACATCAACAAAAACCTTACTTGCGACCAGTATTGGGAAATATACTGCGAAAACAGGCTGAAAACTGGTCGTTGGGGACCAGATACTGAATATGTTAAAAATAATGTGTACAACTATCGGTTTAAGCCACGCTATGGCAAAACGAAATTGAAAGACATAAATAGGAATGAATACGAGGAATACATTAACTCGCTATTGAACGACCTTAGAAAACATACAGTTGTCCAACTTCATGGTATCTTTAATGCTATGATGAACCATGCAAAGAATAGTAAAATCATCAATGACAATCCTATTGACAAAATTGATATTGGATCAAGTGCGAAACAACCCAAAAATAAAAGACTCCCGTTGGAAAAATTTAAAATTTGGGATAAAACAGCAAGAGAAATTTGCGATGATTATCAATATGCGATAATCCGCGTCACCTACCACGGATTACGTCGTAGTGAGGATACCGGAATCCAACTCGGAAGATTAACCAAACGTGAGGACGGGCGTTACTTGCTTGAATTAAAAGAATCTCGTACTGAAAAACGCCCAAATGGTGGTGGCATGAAAACCGAGAAATCAAGTCGATATTGTCTATTTGACTTGGAAACTTCTCAATATTTAGACAAAGCTATTACAGAATCACACCGAATCGCCAGAAAGCACGGTCGGATATTAGGCCCTGATGATTTTCTTTTTATTTCCGACTATAAATGGGGGAAATCACATCTTAAAGGTAAGCCAATCCGTATCTCATATGTAAATAATTTATTCTCTAGAGTTAGTCAAGTTTGTGGCATCCATGTCACACCTCATATGATGAGGCACTTCTTTACGACCCAGGCACAAATTGCCAAAGTACCCATTGAACACATGGCCGCCGCTCTCGGCCATTCAACTAGCTATATGACTCAAAAGTACACCCATATCCAAGACGAGGTAGCAGAAAGTATTTCCGATAGCTTCATGCGGGCAATAAAATAGCCGGGAAATTCCCCGACGAATTCCCCGACTGTTTTTGATTTTAGATACATTTAGATAAATATTCGACCTCTAAACCACGATTACAATAACGGGAAAACGTTGATTTTATCACATCTGAGCATATCTAAAATTCTTAAATCTATTATAACACATTTCTATATAAAACCTTTCCGAAACTGCACATTTTTTGGTATAATAGAGGTTGCGTTAACGCAACAAAGATAAAAGGAGGGCAAAGATATGAAACAAATTTTTCTATCAACCATGACTGATTTAGAAGAAATCCAAACCTTTGAACCAGGGGCTTGGATTAATTTGGTCAACCCCTCCCAGAGCGAGTCTATGGAAGTGGCTGAACACTATAAGATTGACATCGCTGACCTGCGAGCACCGCTCGATGCGGAAGAATCCTCTCGTATCACCGTCGAAGATGACTATACACTCATCCTGGTCGACGTCCCAATTCTTGAAGAACGAAACAACAAGACATATTATATTACTATTCCTTTGGGAATTATTCTAACAGATGATGCGATTATCACGACTTGTTTGGAACCACTGCCACTGTTTGAGCAGTTTATCCATCGTCGTCTACGGAATTTCTTCACTTTCATGAAGTCTCGTTTCGTTTTCCAAATTCTCTACCGCAATGCTCAACTCTACTTGTCAGCCCTACGGACCATTGACAGAAAGAGCGAAGAGATTGAGAAGCAACTCCATGAGGCTACTCGAAATGAAGAATTAATTGTACTCATGGAATTGGAAAAAACCATCGTCTACTTCAAGGCTTCCCTCAAAACCAATGAGCGTTTGGTCAAAAAACTTGCTAGTTCCTCACGTCTACTCCGTAAGTATGAAGAGGATGAGGATTTGCTTGAAGATACCTTGGTCGAAACCCAACAGGCCATTGAGATGGCAGACATCTATGGTTCCATCCTGAACTCTATGACCCATGCCTTTGCTTCTATCATTTCTAACAACCAGAATACCATCATGAAAACCTTGGCATTAGTGACAATCGTTCTCTCTATCCCAACCATGGTCTTCTCTGCATACGGTATGAACTTTAAGGACAACATCATTCCTTTTAACGATATTCCCTATGCTTTTTGGTGGATTATCCTCTTCGCATTTGCAATCAGCCTATCACTTACCTTCTACTTCATCCGTAAGAGATGGTTTTAACCTAAGGAGATTAACATGTCATTTACAGAAATCAACGGATTAACAAAAAAGAACCAAGAATTTATCCATATTGCGACCAACCAACTGATTAAAGATGGAAAGTCTGATAGCGAAATCAAAGAACTCTTGGAAGAAATTTTACCAACTATCATTGAAAAGCAAAAAACCGGCGTGACTGCCCGCAATCTCTATGGAGCACCAAGTGAGTGGGCTGCTAGTAAGACAATTTCTGAACAGGAAAAGAAAGACCAAGTGGAATACAATGAAAATCCATGGTTGATGTGGCTAGATTCTAGTCTTGTCATGCTTGCAATTATTGCTGGTATCAATGGTTTGATGAATCTTTTTGGCCAAGGTGCACAGTATGGGCTATTAACCTTATTTGTCATCGGTTTCGGTGTTGGTGCAGGGATGTACTTGATGTACCATTTCGTTTACAGAGAACAAATTAAAACTGGGCAACGTCCTAAATTGCTGAAAGCTATCGCTTTTCTTGGACTTGCTACGCTGGCTTGGTCAGTCGTTTTCATTCTAGCAGCACTGATTCCAGCCGCATTTAACCCAGTTCTCCCTCCGCTTGTTACTATTCTTATCGGAGCTGCTGCTTTCGGTGCACGCTACCTCTTGAAAAAGAAATATAACATTCGCAATGCTATGTCCCCAGTTCAATAATAAAACAAAGCGATTGGAATATTCCAGTCGCTTTGTTTATCTATACAGTCCAGCTATCAAATCGCCCGAGAACTTTATTCGATGTCACTTGTCTATGCAATCTACTGAAACAGTCAATACTGTTATTGCGCTTTTCGCATTTCTAGAGCGCAAGAAAAAATCGCCACACAGGGCGATTTTTTTAATCTTCGTTTACGAATGGTAAAAGAGCCATAACGCGAGCACGTTTGATAGCTGTTGTTACTTTACGTTGGTTTTTAGCTGAAGTTCCAGTTACACGGCGTGGAAGGATTTTTCCACGTTCAGAAATGAAACGGCTAAGAAGCTCAGTATCTTTGTAATCAACATATTCAATTTTGTTAGCTGCGATATAGTCAACTTTTTTACGGCGTTTGAAACCGCCACGACGTTGTTGAGCCATGTGTGTTCTCCTTTATATTATTAGTTTCAGACCTAGAATGGTAGGTCATCGTCTGATATGTCCATTGGATTACTTGTTCCAAATGGACTTTCTTCTCGAGCGAAGTTTGGTGTAGATTGTGCAGGCGCTTGATAAGGCGAGTTATAGTCATTTCCTCCAGCAAACGAGTTGCCAGCTGAATAGCCTCCACCTTGACCTTCACGGGCAGTACGGCTTTCCAAGAGTTGGAAACTTTCTGCAACTACCTCAGTAACGTAGACACGTTGCCCTTGCTGATTGTCATAGCTACGAGTCTGGATACGACCTGTAACACCAATCAGAGCACCTTTCTTAGCCCAATTCGCCAAATTCTCAGCTTGTTGACGCCAAATGACTACGTTGATAAAGTCCGCTTCACGCTCACCATTTTGATTTTTAAAATTGCGGTTAACCGCCAAAGTAAAAGTCGCAACAGCTTGATTAGACGGAGTATAACGAAGTTCTGCATCACGGGTCATACGACCAACCAATACTACATTATTAATCATACAACACCTTCTTACGCGTCAAGTTTGACAATCATGTGACGAAGAATGTCGCCGTTGATTTTTGACAAACGGTCAAACTCTTTAAGAGCTTCATCGTTGTTAGCTTCAACGTTAACGATGTGGTACAAACCTTCGCGGAAATCTTTGATTTCGTATGCAAGGCGACGTTTTTCCCATGCTTTTGATTCAACGATAGTTGCACCGTTGTCAGTCAAGATAGAGTCAAAGCGTGCTACCAAAGCGTTTTTAGCTTCTTCTTCAATGTTTGGACGAATAATATAAAGAATTTCGTATTTAGCCATTGATATGTTCCTCCTTTTGGTCTAATGACTCATGGTCTAGCCACGAGTAAGTGAGGGATACTCACAGAAAATAATTATACCATAATATAGAAAATGTGCAAGAGAAAACAGTTTTCCGAAAACATTTTCACAAAAAATAAAGACTGCCCAAACAAAGGGCAGCCCTATGGATTAAGCTACAATCGCTTTTGCTACTTCTTCTGTTGTCATGCGTGAGAAATAGTGTGTTGTATCGATTTCTTGGAGTTTCGCTAGGACATCTGCGTATTCGTAGCGAGTGCCTACCAGCAAATCTTCAATATCCGATACATCACCAATACCGAAGAAGTCTCCATAAATCTTGATAGATTCTATGACAGATTTTTCAGCCTTGATGTAGGTTGTGATTTTACCAGCTGGGTAACGTACGCTACGCTCCACAGTGTATTCTGGTGTTTGACCGTAGGTCCAATCCCATGTCGCAAACTGGGTATCACGGATTTCTTGGATACGAGCCAAATCATCATCAGTCAACACATATTCATCCATTTCTGGATATTCTTGCTTCATCTGATTGAGGATAGCGTCCTTGAACTCCAAGACTGTCATCTTCTCTGGTAATTCGTTGTTGATGTTGGTTACGCGGGCACGGACTGACTTGACACCCTTGGATTCAATCTTGTCCTTGCTGACCTTGAGGGCACTTGCGAGGACTGACATATCCACATCAAAGAGCAGGCAACCGTGGTGCATCATGCGACCTTTGGCATAGGCTTGGGCGTTACCACAGATTTTCTTGCCGTCGATTTCCAGGTCATTACGACCAGTAAAGTTAGCCTCTACGCCGAGTGTTGCAAGAGTATCGATAACGGGCTTAGAGAAAGTTTTAAAGTCAAATGCACCTTCTTCAGATTTATTTGAAATAATGGTGTAGTTGAGATTGTTTAAATCATGGTAAACCGCTCCACCACCGGACAAACGGCGAACGACATGGATACCATGAGCATCTGTATATTCCTTGTTAATTTCTTGGATAGCATTCTGATGCTTACCGATAATGATGGCAGGCTCATTAATCCAAAGGATAAAAATTTCGTCGATATCTGTTAATTCCTTGAAGGCATAGGCTTCTAAGGCAATGTTGTAGGCTGGGTCATTGCTGTTATTTACAATATATTTCATGCAAAACTCCTTTATTGTTAACTAATTTTTATTATAGTGGAAACGATAACAAAAGGCAAGTATTGAAACTCTTCTTGTCCATTCTTGAATTTTCTAAAAAATGATGGTAGGCTAGGGAAGGAGGTTAACATGAATAAACGCTTAAAACTATTCTGGCAAATTTATATTATCTCAAGTATCTTGGTTCCTTTTATGTGGATAATCAATCTTCCCATCATTTGCTTTATCCTTCCTCTTTATTTGACCTGGAAAAACATCTGTCATTTTATGGCACTCTTGAAAAAGCAATTAAAAGAATACGTTTTCTGGGTCAATGATAGCTTGATATTCTTTTTTGGAATCGTACTGAGTTGGCTAGCTCTTGATGAAGCCCAAGTTGTTTACGTCGATTGGACAGAAACCTTAGTTAATAGACAGATCCACAGCCCCATTCAAACAGAAGCCTGGTCAGGGCAGTTCTTCCTGCTTCTTATGGGTCTTTTAGCTTATTTAGTGCTGAACATCAACCAAACTAAGCTCCTCTCCCCTCTCCTAACGGCCCTCCTCATCAGCTGCCTGTATCCAAGTTTTGTCTTTGCTATTTTGTGGACTATTCAACTTTCTAGTTTGATCGAAACAGATTTACTCACCTACAGCTATCTGTGTTTGGTCCCCTTCAATATCTGTCTTATTTACAGTCGGACCATTTTACAAACCATTCAATTATGGCAAGAAGATTTAGCCAAGCAGTGCAATCCACGCTTTCCTAGACTTTCTGTTCTCCTGCAAAGAAGCCTTTCTCTGCCAATCTGGTTGCTCTTCTTCAGCCTGCCCTATCTTGCAGTTCTTGGCTCTTATCTCATTCTCTTTGGTCAAAAACCTGACCAGCTGCTTCAAATGTGGTCAGAAACCAGCGATTGGGCCTTATCGGAAAAAGTCTCCCCACCAAACACCTTCTATGACGAACACTACCTTTGTACAGTGGGGGCCGCTGGACACCGCAAATTGGTCAAACCCATTCGCATGGGAGAACGCCATGGTCATCGTGTGGTGGTCAACCGTCAGCTACAAATTGCCAATGCCTTTGAACAAATTTTAGAAGAAAGATGTCCACGCCTGCATCGATGTATCCGTTCTAACTACGATCGATATGGCTATCCCATTTCCAAACATATTCGCACAGCCTGGCAGGCAGATCTGATCTACTTGATGATGAAGCCAGCCGAATGGCTATTCCTCATCGTCATCTATCTGCACGATCGTAAGCCAGAAAATCGGATAGCACGTCAGTATTTACCTATAAAAAAATGAGAAGCTGAAGATTATTCAGCTTCTTTTCAATAAATTTTATCCCACATCCGCCCCGTTTGTAGCGATGACTTTTTTATACCAATCAAATGATTTTTTCTTAGAGCGTTTGAGAGTGCCATTTCCCTCATTGTCCCGGTCAACATAAATGAAACCGTAGCGTTTTTTCATTTCGCCAGTTCCAGCAGAAACTAGGTCAATACAGCCCCAAGTGGTGTAGCCCAAGAGCTCCACACCATCTTCGACAATGGCGTCGCGCATAGCTAAGACGTGTTGACGGAGGTAGTCGATACGGTAATCGTCTTCCACATAGCCATTTTCATCTGGCGTGTCAACTGCTCCCAGACCATTTTCCACCACAAAGAGTGGCTTTTGGTAGCGATCCCAGATAGAGTTGAGGGTAATACGGAAACCAAGCGGATCAATCTGCCAGCCCCATTCCGATGCGTCTAGGTAAGGATTTTTAATGGAAGCAAAGATATTGCCTGCTGTTTTTTCCTTCTCTGCTGGATCGCCAGATGCAACACGGCTAGAGTAGTAAGAGAAGGAAATGAAGTCCACCGTATGCTCTTTCAGGAGGGATAGGTCTTCGTCGGTCATTTCAATCTCAATGCCTGCACGTTCCCATTTCTTCTTGGCATAGTTTGGATAATAGCCACGCGCCTGAACATCGATGAAGAAATAATTTTCACGGTCTTCTTGCAGACCTTCCCAGACATCACGTGGGTGACAGGTGTGTGGGTAGTATTGACCTGCGGCCAACATACAGCCAACCTTGTTTTCTGGGTCAATTTCATGGGCCAATTTTGTGGCAATGGCAGAGGCAACAAGCTCGTGGTGGGCAGCTTGGTATTTGACCTGCTCCACATTTTCACCTTCTTCAAAATAGAGACCCGCCCCCATAAATGGTGCATGGAGAATCATGTTGATCTCATTGAAGGTCAGCCAATATTTGACCAAACCCTTGTAGCGTGTGAAGAGGGTACGGCACAGGCGTTCGTAAAATTCAAGCATCTTACGATTGCGCCAGCCACCGTAGGTCTCAATCAAGTGCATTGGACAGTCAAAGTGGGTAATGGTCACAAGGGGCTCAATGCCGTACTTGTGGCACTCCTTGAACAAGTCTTCGTAGAATTGCAGGCCTTTTTCGTTCGGCTCTAGCTCGTCTCCCTTAGGGAAAATACGGGACCAGGCGATGGATAGACGATAGGTCTTAAAGCCCATTTCACCAAAGAGGGCAATATCCTCCTTGAAATGGTGGTACATGTCAATGGACTCTTTGGCTGGGTAGAAATAGCCATCCTCAAAATCAAACATCTTCTTACGACCAGTGATAATAGCACCACGGTCTTCACCAATTGGAACTACGTCAACATTGGCAAGTCCACGCCCGTCCACATCATAGGCACCCTCGCATTGATTGGCAGCTGTTGCACCACCCCATAAAAATCCTTCTGGAAATACTTTTGTTACTGTCATCTTTTCTCCTTTTCCTAGCTTTGCTGTTGATAAAGAACCTCTCTGTTTACAGGGTCAACGACACTGACTAGGTCATACTTTCCATCTTCATAATCAAAGGTCAATATAGCACAATTACGCATCCGAACTTGCGGATAATCTGTCAATACCTGTCTGAAAAATTGGGCTATGGCAGCTCCATGACTAACTACTAAAACAGACTGATTGTCAGCTTCTTTCATGATGCCCCCAATGGTTTCGACCATTCGTTGTCGGACATCTTGATAAGATTCTCCTCCAAAGGTGACAAAGTAATCACCGTAGCCAATATCTCCTTGGAGAGGAGGGTTAAGATATTCCTGTTGACCCTCGAAGGCTCCAAAATCTTGTTCTTTCAAGCCTTTCAAACGAATACAATCCGTCCTTCCAGATACCAATTCGGCTGTGTCACAGGCACGTTCTTGGGTTGAAGAATAGATTTTATCGAACTCAATCCCTTGCTCTTGAAAATACTGGTGAGCAGCTAGTGCTTGCTCTTTTCCCAGTTCTGTCAAGGGAGAATCACAGGCCCCTTGAATCCGACCTTGTTGATTAAACCGAGTTTGTCCATGGCGCATTAAGTACAATTTTGTTGCCATTTTCCTCCTCCTTACAAATCAATCACTTGATTGAGGACAGGATTGATTACTTTGACTAAGCGAATCTGGTCCCCATCGCATTCTAACTGGCAAATGGCACAGTTGCTAAATCGGAAATCAGCTGGAAGTTCGATTTTGTGGTGCAACATAAAACCCCACATGGCTGCACCATGACTGACAGCCAACACCGTTTTTTCATCCTGTTCTGACACCGTCTCTTCTACCGTCTGAGCTACTCGTTGTCCGACTGTACGAATATCCTCACCTCCGAAAGGCACCAAGAGGTCTTCAAATGAATTGGCTCCTCTTCGAAACTTGGGCAAAAGCATTTCAGGTTGTGCTTCGAAAATGCCGAAATCCATCTCTTTGAGCCCTTTTAATTGCTGGACATTCTCCTGACCTGACACAATCTTGGCAGTATCTGTCGCACGTTCCTGTGTGGAAGAATAGACTGCACCAAACTGGACACCTTGCTCAGCAAAGTAATTCTTAGCCGCCTGTGCTTGCGCTCTGCCATTTTCCGTCAAAGGAGAATCGCAGACGCCCTGTACACGACCTTGGGTGTTAAAAAGTGTTTCCCCATGGCGCATCAAATAGATTGTTTTTACCATAGAACCTCCTAGTCATTCAAAATGCTTGCTCCATTACTTGCGATAAGGTCCTTATACCAGAAGAAGGAATCCTTCCGTGAACGGTCAAAGCTGCCATTTCCTTGGTCATCCGCATCTACATAAACAAAACCGTATCGTTTGGACATTTCTGATGTTGAAGCTGAAACCAAGTCCGTGCAGCCCCACCAGGTGTAACCCATGAGTTCTACCCCATCTTCGATGGCTTCATACATTTGTTCCACATGTTTGCGAAGGTAATCAATCCGATAATGATCGTGAATTGAACCATCCTTCTCAACCGTATCCAAGGCACCTAGGCCATTTTCAACAATGAAGAGAGGAACTTGGTAACGGTCGTAGAGTTTATTGAGTGTGAGACGGAGGCCGACAGGATCAATCTGCCAACCCCAGTCGGAGGCTTCCAGATATGGATTTGCTTCGCCTAGAATCAAGTTTCCTGCTGTCGCTTTTTGCTCTGGCGTTTGATTATTTGGATGACGGGTAACAGAGGTCATATAGTATGAAAAACTCATGAAATCCACGGGATGTTGTTTCAAAATCGCTTCATCGCCTGGTTCAAAGTGAATGGTGATATTATTTTCCTTAAAGAAGCGATTCATGTAACGCGGATACTCCCCACGCACTTGAACATCCGAGTAAAAAAGGTTAGATTGGTCTTTTTGTAGCGCGTGCATCATATCATCTGGATGACAGGTTGCTGGATAGGCTTCCATACGGGCCAGCATACAACCAACCTTGTTTTCTGGATCAATCTCATGAGCAACTTTTGTTGCTAAACTAGAAGCGACAAACTGATGGTGGACTGCTTGGTACATTTCGTCCAAGTGCAACTGACCATCTTCAAATAGCAAGCCGCCTGATAAATAACCAGTCATACCAAGGATATTGATTTCATTGAAGGTTAGCCAATACTTGACCTTGCCCTTGTAACGATTGAAAACTGTTTCTGCATAGCGAACGAAGAAGTCAATCACTTTGCGGTTCTTCCAACCGCCATATTCCGTCACCAGATGAACTGGGAATTCATAATGCGAAAGGGTCACCAATGGTTCGATGCCGTATTTATTGAGTTCATCAAAGACCTTGTCGTAGAATGCCAAGCCTTCTTCATTTGGCTCTAATTCATCACCTTTCGGGAAAATACGTGGCCAAGCAATTGAAAGTCGGAAGGTTTTAAAGCCCATCTCCGCATAGAGTGCAATATCTTCTTTATAACGATGGTAGAAATCTGACCCCCAGCGTTTAGGATAGAGCCCTTCCGTATCATTCATTGCAAATTCGAGCTTTTCTCGATTCATCGGAGTAGTGAACTCACTCCCCATCGATTTACGCTCCTCTGGTGAAACCGCACGGGATGTATCGGAAGTCGCAAAGCCACGCCCTCCTTCTCCGAATCCTCCCTCAAACTGATTGGCTGCTGTTGCACCTCCCCAAAGAAATCCTTTTGGAAATTGTTTTTCTGACATTACTTGGTTCCTTTACACTGTTAACTCAATTTGAACACCTTCAAATCCCAGCACACACGATTCGTAGTAACCATCTCCAGTTACTCTTGGCCCACTGAGAAGTGGGTAATCTGCTGCAACGAGTCGCTCTGTCAACTCATTCACAGCTTCCTCACTCCCTAGACTAAAGGCTAGATGAATGAGACCTAGATGATTGAGCTGGCTTGGTTTGTCTACCACATCGTCTCTGGTCATAATTTCCAAACGAGCCCCGTCTTCAAAGGTAAGAAAATAGGACTTGAAACTGGTTTTCTGATTATGGTAGAGTTGATTCGATTGAGCATGGAAATAGGTTTCAAAGAAATTACGCATACCTTCCAAATCCTGAGTGTAGATTGCTACATGTTCGATCCTCATGTTGTACTCCTTCCTTAAAGAAAAACGGCACATCGCCGTCTTTCCTATTCCACATCTTCACCATTGCTGGCAATGACTTTCTTGTACCAATAGAATGAATCTTTTGGTGTTCGGTCAAGTGTTCCATTTCCAGCATCGTCCATATCCACGTAGATAAAGCCGTAGCGTTTGCGCATTTCACCTGTTCCTGCTGATACTAGGTCGATACAGCCCCAAGTGGTGTAGGCAATCAAGTCTACGCCGTTGGCAATAGCATCTGCCATGGCATTAACATGGGCACGATGGTAGTCGATGCGGTAATCATCATGGATAGAGCCGTCTTCTTCCACCGTATCAAAGGCTCCCAAGCCATTTTCCACAACCATGAGAGGAATTTCATAGCGGTCGTACATTTTTTCAAGGTAGTATTGGAGTCCAGACGGATCGTGTGCCCAGCCCCAGTCAGAGTAAGTCAAGTAAGGGTTTTTGGCACCTGCAGAGAAGTTGCCTGATACTGTATCATCTGACTGGTGAGTGGTGACAACGGTTGACATATAGTAAGAGAAGGTGTACATATCGACTTTCCCTTTGGCCAGAACTTCCAAGTCGTCCTCCGCCATTTCAACTACTACATTGTGTTCTGCCCAGAGACGTTTGGCATAGGTGCCGTATTTTCCTTTGGCCTGCACATCGCCACAATAGTAGATGTTTTGCTCCCAAGCGTGTTGGTTGGCAAGAATATCTGCTGGGTCACAGGTGCCTGGGTAGAAAGTGATACCACAAATCATGTTTCCGATTTTATTTTCTGGGTCAATCTCATGCCCGATTTGAACAGCCTTGGCAGAGGCAACAAACTGGTGGTGGAGGCTTTGGTAAGCATCTTGGTAATCCTGGTCCGTCATATCATCACCAAAAAGGTCCAAGAACATGATGCCACCGTTGATTTCATTGAAGGTCAACCAGTATTTAACAAGGCCCTTGTATTCCTTGAAAATGGTTTCCGCATACTTGACATAGAAATCAACAAGTTTGCGGTTTTTCCAGCCACCGAAACGTTGTTCTAGGCTAAGCGGTGTGTCAAAGTGCCAAATGGAAACCAGCGGCTCAATACCGTACTTGCGGCATTCTTCAAAAACAGAACGGTAGAAATCAAGACCTGCTTGGTTTGGCTCTGCATCATCACCATTTGGAAAAATCCGTGCCCATGAAATCGACAAGCGGAAAACAGAATAGCCCATTTCAGCGAAGAGCTTGATGTCTTCTTTGTAGCGGTGATAGAAATCCACAGCCTTGTGGTTTGGATAATAATGGTCTTCTAGGACTGCATAGGTTGCCCCTTCTGGCAGATGTCCGCCAGCATGCCCCATAGAAGCATACTTGCCTGGCTTGCCATCCTTGTCAATGTAGGTTGTATAGCGAGGGCTGTTAACAGAACCTCCTGTTGTAACGTCTGTCTGGACCAAACCGCGTCCGTCTACATTATAGGCCCCTTCTGCCTGGTTGGCTGCAATAGCTCCTCCCCAGAGGAAATTTTTTGGAAATCGTGACATAAGTTTCTCCCTTATCTTTTTTCTGATAAATATAGTATAAACAGATTTGAAACCCTTTTCTTCTCAAATAATATGCTATAATGATACTATCCTATGAATTGGAGAATTGTATGCAACCACCATTGACGGATAACAACTTCAAACACGCTGTTGACTATGATAGTCAATTATTGCCTTACAAGTTTTATCACACCAGTGTCATGAACGGGATTCCTGATGTTCTTTTTCATTGGCATAATGAATTTGAAATCAACTATGTTTACGGAGGGACAGCTCGCTACCATATCGACTACGATTATTTCAATAGTCAGGCTGGTGATATTATCCTTATTCGGCCCAATGCTCCGCATTCCATTCACCCGATTGAGCAACGGGGGCACGAGACCGATACCCTCCTCTTTCATCTGGATATGCTGGGGGCTTCTCACTTGGACAAAACCAGCATGCTCTATCTCCAACCCCTGCAGACGGATGTCTTCAAGTGTGTTCCACGCATCCAAGCCCAAGACCCAGGCTATGCAGAAATCAGACAGTGCTTACTAACCATTTTCGAATTGGTCAGACACCAGCCACCCTACTTTGAACTACCACTCAAGAGCCGACTATTTGACCTCTTCTACCTACTCTACCGCCACCGCTACATTGTCCGAAAAAATACCGATGATATGTATCGGAAGAATGAAAAATTACGGTTGTTGATTGAGTACATCCAGCAACACTATGCGGACAACTTAACCATCGAACAACTGGCAGACCGAATGGGCTATACCAAAACTCACTTTATGACAGTCTTCAAGCAACAAACTGGAACTTCCTGTATGGAATTTATCATCCAAATCCGACTGCGAGCCGCTACCGAGCTCCTGACTAACACCCTCAAACCAGTACTAGAAATCGCCACCGAAGTTGGATTCAATAACCTGTCCAACTTCAACCGCCAGTTCAAGCAATACTACCACACCACCCCTAGCAACTACCGCAAACAATTGCGGAAGAATAGGGCCTATACCAATTTTGATAAATAATAGAAAGGACTAGGGCCTCCGTATTTGGTTGAACTGAATACGGGCTACGGACTGGGCCAAAAAGATAAACGAGAACTGGACGCTTGCGTCGTCGTTCTGTTTCCTACGTCATTTAGTTTTTCTTTTATTACTTCGTTAATTCGCTTTGCCGTACTTCAGTACTGCCTACAGCTCATTGCCTAGTACTAAAAGTAAACTAAAAGACTATATTTTATCTGTGTCCGCTTAACGCCCTTTATATCTTAGATTATGATCACCATGCATCTGTACTATACTGGACCAGCTGACAATGCGCGTGCCTTCGCTCAGGAAATGGAATCTCGTGGCATTGCAGACCACATTCGCCAACAGGCTGGCAACCTGCGTTACCAATACTTTGCTCCGCTCGACGATCCCCATTCCATCCTCTTGGTTGATAGTTGGACGGACCAAGCCGCTCTGGATATCCACCATGCTTCCCCTATGATGCAGGAAATCCTAGACCTGCGCAGCAAGTACCAGCTGACCGTGACAGCAGAACGCTATAGCAGTGATGAAGATGGGATTCCGGAGCAAGATAAGGAGTTTCTTAATCGCTAAATAAAATTCAAAAATAAAGCGGTCGGCACAATTGCCAACCGCTCTATTTTTATTTCACAGTAGTTAGGAGGTAATCACCACTGTTGATCTGGCTTTCTTGGGTTACCAAGATGTCCTCGTAGTCAGCTGTGTTGGTCACGATAATTGGAGTGATGACCGGAAGATCAGCTGCTTTAATTTGGTTGAGGTCAAATTCTAGTAGTTTCTGACCTGCTTCTACCACATCTCCTACTTGGACAAAGGACTCAAATCCCTTACCTGCAAGAGAAACGGTATCCATACCAATATGGATAAGAAGCTCTGCTCCATTTTCAGTACGAAGACCAATAGCATGTTTAGTTGGGAATACAAGAGTTACTTCAGCCTTGGCTGGAGAGACTAAGATGCCATCCAATGGATCAATTGCAATCCCTTTGCCCATAGCTCCTGAAGCAAATACAGCATCTGGAACATTTTCCAATTTCACAACCTTACCAATCAGGGGACTAGCAATAATTTCTTGCTTGATTTCTTTTAATTCTGGGATAGATTCCTTAGTTGATTCAACGGACTTTTTTTCAGTTGGCTCTCCGTACAAGTAAGGAACTGGAAGAGCCATTTGGATAGCAAATGAAGCGACGATAGCTGCTACTGTTAAACCGATTGCAGCAATCATTCCTGACATATCTCCGTTGGTTGGATTAACAAGCGATGGATACAAGAAGACCCCCATACCTCCGATTGAATAACCCAACACATTAAAGAACATCATCGCAGCTCCGATTATACCTGAAACAGCACATGAGATAAAGAATGGAGTCTTCATTGGAAGAGTAACACCGTAAATAGCTGGCTCAGTGACACCAAAGATAGATGACGCGAAGGCTGGCATAGCTACTGTTTTAACTTTGGATTCTTTTGTCTTCAACATAATAGCTAGAAGAACACCTGTTTGAGTAAAGTTTGGAAGCAAGGCTGGAACAAGAATTGCAGACATACCGTTTGAAGCTACTTGCATGATTGCCAATGGTACTACTGCCCAGTGCATTCCAAACATAACCAAAACTTGCCACGCTGCTCCAAGAACCAAGCCGTAAAGAATTGGGCTGAAATTCATGATAGCTGTGAAGGTATTAGATAGAATATCAGAGATAAAGTTTGCAACTGGACCTACCACTAAGAAGGTTAATGGAACTGCTACCAAAATGGTCACAAATGGAACTACAAAGAGTTTGACAACGTCTGGTGTGACTTTACGGATATTTTTCTCGATAATAGATGCCACCCAAGTTGCGAGAATAGCTGGAATAACTGTTGACAAGTAGCTACCTGCTGTTGGCAAAACAAATGGAATACCAAACACATTATCCAGTCCAGCTTCCTTCAATGTTGCAAGTGAGCCCGGTAAGGTTGGGTAGATCAAGGCCATACCGATTGCTAGGGCAGTAAATTCATTCATCTTGAATTTACGTGCTGAAGTTAGTGCAACTAGCAAAGGTAAATATTGGAAGAATCCGTCGCCCGCTGCGTTTAAGATTGCATAAACTGCGCTGTTATCACTTGTCATGCCTCTGGAAGCCATGATAGCAACAATACCTTTGATGATACCTGCTGCTGCAAGAGGACCTAGGAAAGCTTGAAAAATACCAGATAGGAGATCAACAAATCTCTCAAAGAGATTTCCTTTCGGTCCGTCGCCTTCGTCAATATCCAAAGCACCGTCCCCTGAAATCCCAGCAACTTTTTGCACCGCTGCATAAACATCTGGTACATGGTTACCGATAACGACTTGGTATTGTCCACCAGCTTGTACAACTGTCACAACACCATCACGCGCCTTCAAGTAGTCTGTATCTGCCTTGCTCTCATCTTTGAGACCAAAACGAAGACGAGTCACACAGTGCTTGAGACTGCTGATGTTTTCTTTTCCTCCGACATGAGCTACTATATCTGTAGCTAAATCTGTATAATCCTTTGCCATTTTCCGGCTCCTTTCTTTTCTGGAAAAACAGAAAAACCTAAACATATACCAAACACTACCTCTTGACCCAAGCCAAAAAGAGTATCTTGTATATATTTAGGTTTTGCCTGCTTACCAGTAACAATCCTTTTGTTGAGATTATAATAACACATTGCAAAATTTTTTGCAAGCGTTTTCTGAAGTTTTTTTTGACTTTTTTCTAACTTGTTTTTAAACGCTGGATATGAATAGTCAAATAGACTTGTTCATCTTTTGACATCTCAAATTGATAAACCTCCGCAATATGCTGACGAATCTTAGTCGTACAAGCAAACGAGTCAGGATAGTTAGCCTTTACCTGTTCATACAGAAAGGCATCATTTTGCCCCTCTATAACACCATTGGCCACACGTTGAGCAAAATACTGGATATGTGTTACAAATCGATGATAACTTGTATCTTCTTCATAGCTGACAGAGCCAAAATGCAAACGGACAATGTCTAAAATTTGTGTGACAATCTTACTGATGATTTGAGTCTCTTTCCCAAACGCACCATTTTTCTGAGCATTTACCAGATGAAGAGCGATAGACGAAGCCTCTCCCTTTCCTAGTTCCAAGCCTAAACGTTCCTGCACCAACTGCAAGGCTTCTAAGCCAATTTGGTATTCCTTCGGATAAAACTTACGTACTTCCCAAGATAGCGGATTCTCAATAAAGATACCTTCACGGCATCGCTGAAATACAAAATGTAAATGGTCTGCTAAGGCTAGATACAAAGACAAATCAAACTGAACTTCTAAGGTTTCTTCTGCCCTATTGATAATGGCATTGACTACTTCGACTTCACTGCTCTCCATTTGCAGGTACAGACTTGATAAATCTGATTGTTGATAGTCATTTTGTAGCACAAAGGTTTTCTCGATTTTACTGGTGTCTAATTCTTCCCCTGCTTTTTTCTGAAAACCTAATCCTTTCCCCATGACAATCAACTCACGGCCCTGCTGATCTATTGCTTGAATGACATTGTTGTTATAAACTTTTTCAATCTGCATCTACTTTACCGCCTCTTTATTCAACTGAAAAAAAAGAACCTAAACACATAGCAAATAAGACTGTCGCCAGACTATTCACTATCTGCTTAGGTTTTGCCTGCTTATCAGTAACAATCCTATATTTATCTTATCAGATTGTAAGCGGTTTTGCAAGGGGTATTCAGGATTTTATAAGCCTGCATGATTCCTAAATATTACTATTAAAACTACCATGTCCCAAAGCAAACTGATAAAGAGAAAAAACAGGCATAGCAGTCCTATACCTGTTCATTCTACTATTAAGCCAAGCCTTGCTCTTCTTTGTAGAGTTTTTCATCGTACATTCTAATGAATGGAAGGTAGACAAGGAAGGCTACAAAGGCACATACAAGGGCTACAACAGCTGCACGCCAGTCACCACCTGTACCGATAAAGGCACCAATACCTGCTGGTGAAGGCCATGGCATTTGAGCAACTACTGGATTACATAGACCCAATTTGATTGCAAAGTAACCAACTGTTGCGGATGCCATTGGAGCTAGGAAGAATGGAATTGCGAGAGCAGGGTTGTAGATGATTGGTAAACCAAAGATAATTGGTTCGTTGATGTTAAAGATAGCTGGTGCAATAGAAGCACGGCCGAGCATTTTCAACTGCTCTGCTTTTGACATGTAAGCCAAATAGATAATCAAGCCGAGAGTTGCTCCTGATCCACCCATTGTAACGAACATATTGCTAAATTCACCTGCGAGGGGAATGTTTGCTCCTTCGTTGTTAGCTGCCATATTGACAAGTGCGATAGGAGTTACAAAGGCAAAGATAATGTTTGCGCCGTGGATACCTACAATCCAGAGTGATTGAACAAGGAAGTAGATTACCATAAGACCGAGCCATGAGTTCGTAATATTGGCAACGAATCCAAACGGAATAGCAACAACTTGGAAGATGTCTGTCCCAAGACCAACAAAGATACCGTTGATGATTAAAACTGCAAATGCTACTACAAAGGCTGGAATCAAGGCAGTGAAACCACGTGATACTCCTTCTGGAACTGAGTCAGGCATTTTAACAACCCAGTTTTTCGCTACACACAGACGATACAATTGTACAGCTAGAACAGCCATGATGATAGCCGTAAAGATACCGACAGAGCCCAAGCGGTTTACACCAGAGCCTCCGATTGCCCAGCCGTTTACAATTGCTGCTTCTGCATCATTCACAAGAGAGATTGCTCCTTCTTGGAAAACCAACTGTGGCAAGGTCATGAAGAATGCAAACATAGAGAGAAGCGCACCGTTGAGCGGGCTCAAGTTCAATCCCTCTTCTTCTGCGTAGATTTTGGTAAATTCATAACCAAGAGCTAGGTTAAAGTAGAGGGCCAAAATTCCCATTGTTGCCCCGTTAGCCAACATATAAAGATCTGAGAATTTCGCAAAGGTATTGTTAAAGAATTCTACAAAAGCTGGATGTGAGAAGGTTAATGGCAGAATATTAAATACCAAGAACATTGATCCTACGATTGTGAACGGAATACTTGCCATACCTGCTGCTGTAATCGCCCGCACAAACTTATACTGAGACAATTTCCCCATTGGTCCCATGAGGTACTTTTCTAAAAATTCAAACATAATTTTCTCCTTTTTTATTTTGTTTTCATGTTTGCAAGATAATGTTGGATACGGATGTATTGTTTGTCCGCACCTTGACTGATTCTATTTAACTTCTGAAGAAGTAAAATAGATAGACCTGAACCAAGTAAAAGCAAGAAAATCAATCCGATTCTCACTTCTTCCGTGCTAGTTAGAAAAGGGTAAAAATTCTGATACCGATCAATTAGGAGTAAGAAAAGTAAGAGACCATTCGCAATAAGCGTTGTCTGATAGAGGAAGCGTGTCCGTCGTGCTTCCTTCTGCTTTGTTGTAAACATCCGACTCTGTTCCCAAACTCCCAATGCCGCAACACAGGTGAGAAAGATTGGTAAGATAATTGCTAAACTGACAGAAGATACGATAAAGGACATGACCCAGTAAAGATTAACAAAGAATAGAGTGACTGTTGCATAGCGGATAAAGAAGTATCGGCTATAATACATCGTCTTCAGAGTATTCTCTTGTCGGTATTCTTCTAATTTTTTATACTCTTTTTTTGCCATATCCTTCACATCCTTCTTAGTCCATTCGTTTGTACAATTCAAGCATTTCTAAGGCTACTTCGCGCAAGGTCATGGTTGTCATTAAATGATCTTGAGCGTGTACCATAATGATTTCGATTTTAATTTCAATACCACTAGCATAGTCCTGGAGTAACTTGGTTTGGGCATGGTGTGCTTCTACCAATTCCGTATTTGCTGTTTCTAATTTTTCACTGGCTGTTTCATAATCACCTGCACGCATAGCAGCAAAGGCTTCATGCACTTCTGTTCGTGCTGTACCACTATGCAAGATGATTTGAAAGGCCACAACCTGTAGTTCTTCCTGATTCATCTTCTTCTCCCTATTTTCAAAAATAATTCTCTAAATTCTGCAAAAGAGTGACAAGCTATCATTGCCTCTTGCAAGTCCTCTTCTTCTAATAATTCAACAATCTGCGAGGTCAGTTGCCCCATTCCTTCATTTTCGTAAATAGAAGGGGAAGGTAGGAAAACCAACCGAATATTGTCAACGTGTTGATCCCATGTCAAACCTGCTGGAAGGATAGCTACCGCAATGCGATGTTGCTTGGCGATTGGCTTGATAGGGTGGGGAACTGCTATACTGTTACTAAAAACAACCGAACTCATCTGTTCCCTCTGGGCCATGTACTCTAGTAAGAGTTGGGAAAAACCTGCATCTTCTCCCTGAGAAAGTGCCTGAGCTAGCTGACCTAGGACCTGTGATTTATTTCCTTCGTCTAAGCGGATGAAACACGTTTCTGAGAAGTAATCCTCGAACAACCTTTCCATATCCCTAGGGTGTTTTGGCTCAAATTGCCGAGAAGGCCGAGCTAGAAAACGCATCTGTTTGACAGATTGCTTAATCTGTCTTGCTTCATCAGCAGTAAAGAAGACACTGACCGTAAAGACAGGAATACTGAAGACCAAGTTCGATAGATCGATTGAAGAGATAATAAAATCAATATTCTCCAACCGTTCATCGTTCAAGTCATAGTAGCCGATAACATCTTCTATATGCACGGTATTGCCCAATTCACGTTCAATACGATTGCGGAGGAGCTGTGCACTCCCGTAACCTGTTGCACAAATGACTAAGATACGGTATTTCTGCTTTTCTTTTAGGCGTTCCATAGCGGCCATAAAATGTAGTGCTACGTATGCCACCTCATCATCAGAAATAAGATAGTTTGAAAAGATTGGCATTTCCTGCACTATCTTTCGCGTCATATCAAAGACACGCGCATATTGCTGACGAATTTCGTCTCTCAAAGGATTTTCAAGGTGAACCTTGGTCTGTAGTCGAACAAGCATCGTCGTCAGGTGGGTTATCACTCCCTCTAACAATTGGGAATCCTGTTGAAATTGATATTCTTCCGCACTTGGCGAGGTCTCTAAGACCCTAACTAATTCCTGACGTAATTGTTGGCTATCATCTCCTCGTTCCCCTTTGGTAGTAGCACTTCCTTTAGAAACAAAATGAAGGGTGATATAGTCTGCTTCTTCTTTAGGACAAGAAATTCCGGTTGCCTTATCAATTCGTTGCAAGATTTTTCGTGCTGTTTCTTGCTCTGTCTGATAGAGTTCCGAGTTTAACTCCTCAATTGGAGCCATTCTAAACCCTTCCTGAATACGTCTTAAGGCTAAGGCAATATGAACAACCAAGTTTTGAATGACAAAATCTGACAGTTTCAACTCGGCCTCACGACATTCATCTAGGACGATTAAGGTTAATTCTTCCAAGCTAATAATTGATTGAGTCACATCTCCGTCAATGTAGTTGTGCATACTCTTAAAAAAGTTATCTCGGAAAAAGTAATCCATAATGAAGCGTCGTTTGTCCCGCTCATCCCCTGAGATGTAGACACCCTTATTTGCCTTGCTTTCAATGACCAGATGATACCTATCCAAATCCTGACGAATTTTCTTGAATTCATGGGACAGGGTAGACCGACTGACAAATAATTCTTCTGCCAAGTCATCAAAATAGACTTCTTCTTGCTCAAACAATAGCTTGTTCAAAATATAATTATAACGATCATGACTGTCATTCAAGCTAGAATTTGTTTCCTGCAACAACTGTTGTAGTACACTATTGTTGCTAATTTCCAAACGATAGCCGTAGCCTTGTTTGGAGCAAATACTGGCACCAGAATCGGATAAGGTTTCTAGATAGTGGATCAGTTGTTTCAAATAGGTTCTCACTGTTCTATCTGAGCAAGAGAGGTAATCAGCCAGTTCTTTACTGGTTGTATAGGAATCTCTTTTTTCAATCAGATAGTGAAGAATTTGCCGTTCCTTTTGACTTAGCATTGATATCCCCCGATTTTTATGATATCCCTATTGTAACATCTATTTGTAAACTTACCCGATATTTTCAGTGATTAAAGCAGCCATTTTTTCAATTCCCATTGGGATTGGAATATAGGCCTGTGGCGGAATTTGAGCAATGTTTTTTCCAACTTTTTGAGCAGCTTCTTCAAACTGTTTGTAGAACATTTTCGTTTGAGGGCTAACTAAGTACAAATCGAAAGCACCACTTGCAATAGCCTTGCCTCCTTCTGTTGCATTAATCGCATCAACTTCAATGTCAACTCCTTGACTCTTGAATAACTCTGTTGTTTTTTTAGCCATCAATGAAGATGACATCCCTGCTGCACAGATAATAAGTGCTTTTGCCATAATAATTCTCCTTTGTTTTTGATAGTCTTATTGTAAAAGAAAACGCTGTCATTTTCCATGGGATATTTTTCCGTAGTACAACGGAAAGAAACAAAATACCACTATAATAAATAGTAAGTCACAACCCTAGAATATCTTATGGTAACAAGCACATACAAAAAGAGCTTGGACTTAGTCTTAGCTCTCTTCACACTTTTATTGGAACATAGCCACTGGATTTTATTGGACCGTTTTAGAAGATCTACTGATCATTTTTCGACCCTAGGCTTCTTTCCTCCCCTACCTTATTTATACTTGATCTTATAGAATAGGATAATCCCAGATAGGATAAAGGACATCCCATTTGCTAACATCAAGGCTAAATCACCAATGATGACACCATGGATCAGCCATAGTCCAATCCCAGCAACAGACATACTGTACATCCCCAAAGAAATGGCCTCTGTATCCTTCGTCTTTACTACCTTAATTACCTGAGGTAAGAAACCAAAGGTGGTCAAACAAGCTGCTACAAAACCAATCATATTATTTCCTCACTTTTACCTTTATCTCATTTTTTTGTTATTGGAGCGACGGATGAGGGCTAAAGTCAAGCCCAAATCCACTTTTCAACTTTGTAATGTCATCTCACCCAGTGATTGCTTGGCGTTGACACCTCGGCAACTGTCAAAACTCCTCATTTTTTTGAAAGAAACCGCGTTCTCTTTCTCTAAGATACGAAAAGCCCCACTCAATGTGAGGCTTTCCACCAAAAATTACCACGGCATCAGGAAGAAAGGTGGTTTCACTACGCTAACTTCCTTATTTCCTAACTGATAATGATTTTGGATATGATTCAAGAGTTGTTCCCCATTCATAGCGGTCAAAAAACTATAATATTGTTTACCTTTGAAAACAAGTTCATAGTCCTTGGTTGATTGAATGTCTGGTAATGCTGTTGAATGAAACTGTATCCAAACAACAGCCTTATCATTTTTCTTCGCCATCTGAATCATCAAAAATTGAAATCCCTTAATGAGAGCATAGATTACAAAAGCAACTGCCATTAAGGTGAAGAGCATTTGAAAAATGTTCATTTTATTCCTCCACTATCTGTAAGACAAATTTACAAAGTCGAAAAATTACTGACTACATTTTAGACACCTTCTTTTCTTTGGTGATTCTGATTATACTCTTTTTTTAAGCCTTTTCAATACTTATTTTTGTTTTTTTTTTAGAAAAATCTTCCCTTGAAACAAGGGAAGAAACTTAGGGGGCTAGTTTATAATTTCTCCATTCGTTGCAATCACATTCTTGTACCAAGCAAAAGACTTCTTCGGACTCCGTTGGTAACTACCCTTGCCTTCATCATCTTTATCGACATAGATAAATCCATAGCGTTTGCGCATTTCTCCTGTCCCAGCCGATACCAAATCGATACAACCCCACGGTGTGTATCCCATTAAGTCAACACCGTCCTCTACAACTGCTTTCTTCATTTCTGCAATATGGGCTCCTAGATAATCAATCCGATAATCATCATGGACCATGCCATCTGCTTCCAGCTGATCAATCGCTCCAAAACCATTTTCAACAATGAAAAGTGGTAGGTGGTACATATCTGTAAACCAGTTGAGCGCATAACGAAGACCCTCTGGATCAATTTGCCAATCCCACTCAGATGCCTTTACATAATCATTTCGGACCAAATCTTCTGTTTCCAGATAGTCATAGTGTGGATTTTCTCTATGGTAGCTAATCGCAAAGGACATATAGTAACTAAATCCGATATAATCTACACAACCGGCTAGTAAGTCTGCTTTATCTGCCTCTGTCACATCAATGGCAAATCCTTTACGTTCCCAATACTTAAAGATGTGTTCTGGATAATAACCATGCACGTGTACATCAGCAAAATAATAACGTTTCTGCATAGCTTTCTGTGCAAGTAGGATATCCTTCGGATTACAAGTTGCAGGATAAATTGGACACATGGCAATCATACAACCAATTTGGAAGTCTGGATTAATTTCATGACCTAGCTTGACCGCACGAGCTGAGGCTACTAGCTCATAGTGAGCCGCCTGATACATAATCTCTTCACGATTGTCTCCTTCTTGGTAAACAATTCCAGAGTTTGTGAATGGAGCAAAATCTTCTTGATAATTGGCTTGGTTATTAATCTCATTGAAGGTCATCCAATACTTGACCTTGTCCTTATATCGTGTAAATACGACTTCTGCAAAGCGAACAAAGAAATCAATCAACTTCCTATTCTTCCAACCACCATACTCAGTAACCAAATGATAAGGCATTTCGAAATGAGAAAGGGTAATGACAGGCTCAATGCCATGTTTCAAACACTCATCAAATAAGTCATCATAGAATTGTAAACCTGCTTCATTTGGCTCCAATTCATCTCCTTTTGGAAAAATCCGTGTCCATGCAATAGAGGTACGGAAGCATTTGAAACCTAATTCTGCGAAGAGGGCGACATCTTCCTTGTAACGATGATAAAAATCAATCGCTTCATGATTGGGATAGTATTTCCCCTCTAACACGCCGGGTGTGATTTCACGTGCAACTCCATGTCGGCCAGCAGTCATGACATCTGCTACGCTGATCCCTTTACCTCCAGCCTGCCAACCACCTTCTAACTGGTGAGCTGCAACTGCTCCACCCCATAAGAAACCTTCTTTAAATGTAGACATAGTCTATCCTCCTGATAATGATACCTGTATTATACTGGTCTTTCTAAGAAATGTTAATCGCAATTTCTTCCTTACCACTACGGAAAGAATTCATAATTTAGAACGATAACGTGTTATATGACGAAAAGGTTATTTCTCCAACAAGCCTAATTTTTCAAAGGCATTATAGAGACCGTCATGCTCCACATCGTCTGTGATTATGTCTGCCATAGCCAATATTTCCGCTCCGCCATTTCCCATAGCAACCCCAACCGCACAATACTCTAGCATAGGGATGTCGATCTTGGCGTCTCCAAAGGCAATGGTGTCCGCCTGGCTGGCACCCAAGTGGTCCAGCAAAACGGAAATAGCATGAGCCTTGTCGATGTCTTTCACTCCCAAGTCACCAAAGAGAGCTGACTCTCCGCGGCCACCCCAGGTGTTTGCGACCAAGTTAGGAAAGGCTGCCTTAGAATCCAAGTGGTCCTGGTAGGAATCGAGCACAAAGCTGACCTTGTTGAGATCGTCTCGGTAGAGCTGACCGTCAAAAATCATGCCGTACATGAGATCGTCTACTTCCTGATTGGCCACTTCTTCTGCTGTTTTCCCCTTGTTCATGGAATAGATGCGGAGGGTTTCACGAGCACGTTCACGGAAATTTTCACTGGCAAAGAGGCCATTGTTGCTTTCCAGGTAAAATTCCAGACCGCGTTCATGAAGCCAATCCACAATCGCTCGGCTATCCTCTTCTGATAAGAGTTGGTGCATGATGACCTGACCTTGATGCTCGACATAAGAGCCGTTGCCACCAATCATTCCGTCCAAGCCAATTTCCCATAGTTCTGGCTGCATTTCCGCTCGGCTCCTACCAGTACACACATAGACCAAATGCCCATTTTCTCTAGCCTGCCGAATAGCACGAATAGCTGATTCGGGAATCCGATTGTGGTAGTCTACCAATGTCCCGTCAACATCTAAAAAAATAATTTTTGACATCATTCGTTCTCCTTCTTAGTTTATAGTGCTATTATAATTTGTTTTACTCTATAAAAACAGGCCTAAACTGCGATAGACTGATACTATGCTATGAAAATACAAAAAAAGAAAGCCACGTGGACTTTCTTTTCATTTATCATATTATTTACGTTTTGGTGGGTTGTGAATCGCCACACCAAGAACATCAAGGAAGGCTTCGTACATAACTTCTGAGAAGGTTGGGTGACCGTGGATAGATGCTGCCACGTCGTCAACTGTCAACTCAGATTCCATGATGGTTGCTGCTTCGTTGATCATTTCAGCTGCAACTGGACCGATAATGTGAACCCCAAGGATTTCATGGTATTTCTTATCAGCGATAACTTTTACGAAACCATGTGCTTCGTTAGAAGCGATTGCACGACCGTTACCAGTGAAGCTGTTGCGACCGATAAGGATATTTTCTTTACCGTATTTCTCGATCGCTTGGTCTTCTGTCAAACCAACCATAGCGATTTCTGGGTGTGTGTAAACCGCTGCTGGTGTGAAGTCCAATTTAGCTTTGTGGTGGTTACCATGGATTGCGTTTTCAGCTGCCACTTCACCCATACGGTAAGCAGCGTGGGCCAACATCTTAGTACCGTTGACATCACCTGGTGCGTAAATACCTGGGATAGACGTTTCTTGGTATTCGTTGACCTTGATGCGACCGCGGTCCAATTCAAGGTTGAGATTTTCAAGACCAGCCAATTGTGGTACACGTCCGATTGAAAGAAGGGCTTTTTCAGAAACGATTTCTGAACCGTCGTTCAATTTGATTGTCAATTGGTTGTTGGCTTCAACGATTTCAGATACACCAACGGATGTCAAGAATTTCATACCTTTCTTAGAAAGGACTTTTTGCAATTCAACAGACACTTCGCGGTCCATACCTGGAATGATACGGTCAGCCATTTCAACAACTGTTACTTCTGTACCGTAGGATGCGTAAACCAAACCAAGTTCCACACCGACTACGCCACCACCCATAACAGTGAGTGACTTAGGAATTTCACGCAAGTCAAGGATATCATCAGAAGTCAAGACCAACTTAGAATCAATACCTGGGATGTTGATGCGTGATACTTTCGAACCTGTTGCAAGAATAATGCTGCGACCTTTGATGACTTTATCGCCAATGACAACTGTCTTGTCAGGGTTTACTTGACCAAGACCATTGAAGATGGTTACCTTGTTAGCTTTCAAGAGGCCAGCTACACCACCTGTCAAGGTCTTGACAACCTTGTTCTTGAAGTCAACTGTCTTATCCATGTCAACGGTGTAGTTGGTTGAAGCAAGGTTGATACCACGCTCAGCCGCAATCTTCAAGCCGTCAAGGATTTCAGCGTTTTTAAGGTAGGTCTTAGTTGGGATACAACCCTTGTTCAAGCAGGTACCACCAAATTCTGATTTCTCAACGATAGCGATTTTACCGCCTAATTGAGCACCACGAATAGCAGCGTAGTAACCAGCAGGACCACCACCGACAACAACCATGTCGTACTCGTCAGCTGCCAATTCAGCCTTAGGAGCTTGTGGAGCTGCTGCAGGAGCTGCAGGTACTTCCAAACCAGCTGCTTTCAAGTCAGCAGTTGCTTGAGCAACCTCAGCTGGAGCAGGTGCAGCACCCACTTCAACTGTTTCACCTTCTGCACCAAGGTAAGCAATGACTTCTGTTACAGGAACTGTTGCACCGTTACCGTGAACGATTTTCAAAAGAACACCTGATTCTTCTGCTTCCAATTCCATGCTTGTCTTGTCTGACATCATCTCCAAGATAACATCACCTTCGTTGACAAAATCACCTTCTTGTTTTTTCCACTCGATGATTTCGCCTTCTTGCATATCGACACCAAGTTTCGGCATAATAATTTCAATTGCCATGTTTAAGATACCAAGAGCGAAGAGAAAGCGACTGAAAAAATTAATAAATCGTAGAAAATCCTGATTTTCTAAACGAATTATCTATTTTTCCGAGCTTTCCACTCGGGTTCAATTGCTAAAACTCTCTCGCTCTTATTCCCTTTCTTTATTTTCTATTCAGAAATCTACATTCCTTTATTTTCGACCAATAAAAACCTTATCAGATCAATAATTCCAATGGGTTTTCCAGCAAGTTCTTCAAGTCAACCATGAACTTAGCACCATTCATACCATCAATGATACGGTGGTCGATGGTCAAGCAGAGTGCCATGATTGGACGGATTTTGATTTCACCGTCGATAACAACTGGTGTTTGAACAGTTGATGCTACACCAAGGATTGCTGAGTTTGGTTGGTTGATGATTGGGTTAAAGGTTTTAGTACCAAACATACCCAAGTTGGTGATAGAGAAGGTCGAACCTGACATTTCAGCCCCCTTCAACTTACCAGATTGAGCCTTCTTGATGACATCTTTCGAAGCCACCACAAAGTCAGATAAGCTCATCTTATCTGCGCCGTGAACAACTGGCACCACCAAGCCATCATCTAGACCTACTGCGATACCAAGGTTGACGAACTTGTGTAATTCGATTTCTTGTGCATCGTTAATCAAAGATGCGTTCATATAACGGTGTTCTTCTTTCATCAAAGTACGAACAACCGCAAGACCAATCAAGTCTGTAAAGGTTACTTTCAAACCAGTCTTGTTCATGATTGGCTCAAGGACTTGCTTACGAAGTGCCATGAGGTTGGTCATGTCGATATCGTAGTTAAGCGTAAAGGTTGGAGCTGTCAAGTAAGAGTTGACCATACCTTTTGAAATTGCCTTACGCATTGGGCTCATCTTAATGATTTCAACGCCTTCTGGCAATTCTTTAGCTGGTTTCTCTTCAGCTTTTGGTGCTGGAGCAGCAGTTTCTACAGCTGCAGGAGCAAGTACTGCAAGAACGTCGTCCTTAACAATCTTACCGTTGACACCTGAACCTGTAAGGGTTGACAAGTCAACACCTTGGTCTGCTGCAATACGGGCTGCAAGCGGAGTTGCTTTGGGAGCTGCTCCCTTGAAGTCTTCGACGTCAACCTTGTGGACACGACCGTTAGCACCTGTTCCTGGAACAAGACCCAAATCAATTCCAAGCTCACGCGCCAATTTACGTGCTGCTGGAGTCGCACGAACCTTGCCACCACCTTGTGGTTTGGCAGCAGTTGCAGGAGCAACAATCACTGGTGTACGACCTGCAGGTACTTCTTCAATAGCCGCTGCTGGTTCAACGGCAGGAGTACTTCCAGCTTCAACCGTCTCACCTTCTGCACCGATGTAGGCGATAACTTCTGTTACAGGAACGGTAGCACCATTTCCATGAACAATTTTCAATAGGACGCCTGACTCTTCTGCTTCCAGCTCCATGCTGGTCTTGTCAGACATCATTTCCAAGATGACGTCGCCTTCATTGACGAAATCGCCCTCTTGTTTTTTCCACTCGATGATTTCACCTTCTTGCATGTCCACACCGAGCTTAGGCATAATGATTTCAATAGCCATAATTATGATACAAAGAACGTCCAAATGCGACCGAATTTTAGGAGTCCAACGCAGGATGCTTCACATCCAAGGCGGACTATCTAAATTCCGAGCATTTAGTTCGTGTTCTAATCCTTTCTTTCAGTTTCTTACCTTGTCAAGAACCAAACCAGACTTCGACAAGCGAAGTGGCTTAATTCTTTTCCAAGCATTCTTAGTCATGCTAGAATATTTTATTTCTAGCATATTAGGGTTATCGTCTTTCCGATTGCTTTTCTGACAAGTCAATTTGGTGCAGGTATAACTGACCTTAGACAAGCCAAATCAACACAGCCAGAAAAGATAAGCGAATGACGATAAGATTAACCCTTGTTTACTTGCTTGTAGATTGCCGCTTTGATTTTCTCTACGTTTGGCAATACTGCGTTTTCAAGAATGTTTGCGTAAGGAACTGGTACATCGTCTGAAGCGATACGGATGATTGGTGCATCCAAGTAGTCAAAGGCTTCACTTTCTGTGATGATTGATGCGATTTCACCGATGAAACCACCTGTTTTGTAAGCATCGTTAACCAAGATAACCTTACCAGTTTTCTTCACAGATTCGATGATCAATTCTTTATCCAATGGGATAAGGGTACGTGGGTCAACCACTTCTACGCTGATGCCTTCTGCAGCTACTTCTTCAGCCGCTTTCAAGGCACGTTCCAACATACGACCGTATGAAATAATGGTTACATCCGTACCTTCACGTTTGATTTCACCTTTACCAAGTGGAATGTAGAAATCTGGGTCCAAGTTCACTTCTTCTTTTTTACCGTAAAGAGCTTTTGGCTCCAAGAAGATAACTGGGTTGTTGTCAAGGATAGATGATTTCAAGAGACCTTTTGCATCGTTAGCTGTACCAGGTGCAACAACTTTGATACCTGGGATGTGAGTCAACCAAGCTTCAAGAGATTGTGAGTGCTGTGCCGCTGAACCGATACCTGATCCAGATGCCACACGGAAGGTTACAGGTGTTTTCAAGCCACCACCAAACATATAGTTGGTTTTAGCCGCTTGGTTAACAATCGCATCAAGGGCAATTGTGATGAAGTCCATGAAAGTCAAGTCAACGATTGGACGAAGACCCGTTTGAGCCGCACCAACCGCAGAACCAGCGATTGCAGCCTCAGAGATAGGCGTGTCGCGAACGCGTTTTGGACCAAACTCGTCCAACATACCAACAGATGTACCGAAGTCACCGCCGTAGATACCGACGTCTTCACCCATCAAGAATACTTTTTCATCCTTACGCATTTCTTCGCTCTGAGCCAAGTTAATCGCTTCACGCAAGGCCATTACTTTTGTTTCAGCCATTTTAAAATTTCTCCTACTTATATCAAAAATTTTCTTCAATCTGGACAGTAGATTAGTCTACGAAAACATCTTCGTAAGCTACTGAGATGTCTGGATCTGGGCTTTCTTGTGCGAATTTCACAGATGCTTCTACTTGTTCTGCAACTTGTGCTTCGATGGCATCCAATTCTTCGTCTGTCGCAATCTTGTTTTCTGTCAAGTATTTGCGGTATTTCTTAAGTGGGTCTTTTGCTTTCCACTCGTTAACTTCTTCTTTTGTACGGTAGACACCTGCATCGGCAGTTGAGTGACCAAACCAGCGGTATGACTCAACCTCAACCATTGCTGGTCCGTTTCCTGCACGAACGTACTCGATGACTTCTTGCATTTTTTCATAAACAGCAATGACGTCGTTACCATCCTCAACATAGTGACCTGGAATACCGTATGCTGCTGCACGTTGGTAGAGATGAGGAATCTTAGTTGAGTAAGAAATATCTGTTGAGATACCGTAGCGGTTGTTTGTAATGAAGAAGATAACTGGCAAGTTCCAAACTGCCGCCAAGTTCATTGATTCATGGAAGGAACCTTCGTTAGTAGCTGAATCACCTGAGAAGGCAATAACAATGTTATCTGTACCAAGGTATTGTTGCGTAAGGGCTGCACCAACTGCAAGGGCATAACCACCACCTACGATACCGTTTGAACCAAAGTTTCCTTTTTCAACGTTTGCCAAGTGCATAGAACCACCACGGCCTTTTGATGTACCAGTTGCCTTACCAGCAAGCTCAGCCATCATGCCATTGATGTCAATACCTTTTGCAATAACGTGACCGTGACCACGGTGATGTGAGAAGATGATGTCCTCATCTGTCAATCCAGCAATAGGTCCAACAGCTGCAGCTTCTTCACCGACTGAGAAGTGAGTCATACCTTGTACGAAACCGCGACGCACTAATTTATTTAATTTCATATCAACATCACGGATTTGTTGCATTTTCAAGAACATGTCCAAATGTTGTTCTTTTGTGATAGATACCATAATTTCCTCCAAAGTTTTTTCTCTTTCTGTACTATGATAGACCAATATTTCACAAATGGCAAGTAATTGAACCGTTTTCTTTTTACAGAAATTTTCGTGAAAACCTTGATTTAGTGCGTTTTTTCACAAATTCCAAAAAGATTTATCCTCCTTGTTTGAAACTTTTTTCACAAACTTTAACATGAGCTTGCACGCCGTCTTTCTTTCTGTTAATATAGGTACGGAGGTTCTTATGGAATTCGATTTATTTCTTATGATTTGTAACTACGTAGGCACTATCGCATTTGCTGTTTCGGGGGCCGTAAAAGGATTTAAGAAAAAGTTAGATATTTTTGGAATTAGCTTGCTCGGCATCATTACCGCCGTTGGTGGGGGAATTATTCGAGATACGATGGCCAATCGCATTCCTACTGCTCTGACCGATCCTACAGCCATCTATTTATCTCTCGGAGTAGCGATTAGCATGTACTTGATTGTTATCAATCTAAAGCAGGACAAACCACTTGATAAGAAGATGATTCATTTCCTTTCCCAGACAAACCTTATCTTTGATGCAATCGGTCTAGCCATCTTCGCCCTCATTGGAGCCAGTACTGGCATCTCTCTCCAGCTAAACGCTCTAACCAGTGGTATTCTGGCAGCTTTGACAGGTGTCGGAGGCGGAATCGCCCGTGATTTACTCGTCAATGAAACACCTATTGTTCTTAAAGAAGATGTCTATGCTGTCCTTGCATTTTTCTCAGGAGTCCTCTATCATCTTTGCGTTGTAAATTGGAAATTACCACAAATTCCAACCTTCATCACTATTTTTACCATTTCTTTAGTCATTCGATTATTGGTAATTAAATACAAAATCAATCTTCCAAATATGGAAAGCAAACGAAAGGTCTGAGTTCGTCAACTCAGACCTTTTTGTATTATTATTGATTACCAGCCACCGTGACCTCCTGAACCTGGTCCTGTTGCTGTGATTTGAGTAATCTGCTCACCGTTAACTGTCACAGTACCTCCTGTCAATTCAGCAGTTCCATCGAAGTCAAAAGCAGATTGAGCTGTTACATCGATTGTACCACCGGAGATATAAATGTCTCCATTAGCATCAAAGGCATCCGTATCCCCACTACCTACAGCCACTTTCAAGTCACCGCCAGTTACCTTGATAAAGATATCTGATGAAGTTGTGCTCGCTGCATTAATGGCATCATCTGAACCGTAAACATCTAAGGTACCACCATTGATGGTAATATTGGTTCCTTCAAGTGCTTCTACTGATTCTGGAACTTTGATTGTCCCACCGTCAATGGTCAAGTTTGTCTCGGCCTTGATGCCATCGTCACCAGCCTTAACTGTGATTTCACCACCTGTAATCGTTGTGTAACCTTTTGTCGTATCTGTATCATTGGTTGACTTGATACCATCACCACCTGCTGTTACATTGATTGTACCACCATTGATTGTCAATGAATCCTTACCACGGATACCATCATCCACTGCAGTGACGGTAATGTTTCCTGAATTCACGACAAGGTCGTCCGTCGATACAATACCATCTTGGAAGTTCCCCTCAACTGTCAAGCTACCATTACCAGTGATGGTCAAATCTGCTTCAACATGGATAGCCCCCTCAATATTGGTGTCTGTATGATTGCTGGTATCTTTCACTGTATTCGTCGTACCATCTTTGATTTCCAATTCAACATTATCAGCATTAATAACATTGATTGCTGCAGTATCTGAACTTGAAATCTCAGCACCTGCTAGAATGATGCGAACATTGGCATCTGTTTCAACCGTTACACCAGCTGTTGTTGAACCAGTCAAAATATAGGTTCCTCCCTCAGTAATTTTCAAGCCATCATTTGAAAGCGTCACTTCTGTCGTTGGAAGGGCTGACCAGTCAATAGATGACGAGCTCGAATCTGATGAAGTGCTATTATTTGAAGTTGTCGCTACACTTGTCTGACTAGTTGCTGCTGAGCTTGCAGTCGTCGTTGAACTTGAAGTAGATGAACATGCTGCTAAGACACCAAGACTCATAAGAGTAACACCAGAGTAAAGTAATTTTTTTAGATTTATTTTCATAATAAAGATTCCTTTTCTTTCTTTAGGAAGTCGTATCCCTTCCTGATATGCTCCCAGTTTACCTTTCCTTCCTAAAAGAAAGATTAAAGATTGCCAAAAGAAAACTTAAAGTTCTTAGGAACTACAAAAGGCCGGGAAACCCAGCCTAGGAATAATCATTGATAAAATCTATAACTTAACCCAATGCAAGCTTTTCAACTCAAGCAAGGGAGAAGTTTCAGGATTGGTATCTGATTCAGAAATGCGTTTTAAACCTGGAATCATCGCATTGTATTGATAAATGCGAAAAACACCATCTCCTTCAAATAAGTATGTTCCATCCTGTAAAGGACGAAGTAGGGCGTCCGGTCCAATTTCAAATCCAAGATTGCGGAAATTATCCACCAAACGTAGACTCTCATCGGCAAGCTGAGTATAGAGGTCAATTAAGACATATTCTCCCGACTTGTCCAAAGCTAGAAGCAGCTCCTCTGTACCATCATGGTTGACATCATACAAACTATAAAATATTCCACTATATTCTTGCCCCTGGCTAGTTAATAAGCTCAGATAGCTACTGACCTCATCCTGATTGATTGCCTCAGCAGGCTGCCCCATATTCGCTTGATAACGATCAATAACTGATTGGTATACCTCACTTAGCTCAGGAGTGGTCGCTGAGGATGCTTGCGTCTCGGAGCTAGATGCTATTGTTGACGCTTGCTGCAAACTAGAACTATCTGAAACTTGGCTTGAAGTACTAGAACTAGAACTCTCACCACCTTTTACCTGATTAGACTGACAAGCAGCTAATAGTACAACCGTGGACACTAACATCAGTTTACTAATAAATGTTTTCATAACTTCCTCCTGTGCTCTATCTTTGGTCTTAGTATAACATCTTTCCGAAGGCTTGTAAACGCCACCATATATGGACAAAGCATCCAATCCAAAAAAAGCCGAATGTTTCCATCCGACTTTTGTTGTTAATCTTTCTGATCAAGAGCACGCAACATTTGGTCAATTTTATTACCGTACTCAATTGATTGGTCTTTTTCAAAGACCAAATCCGGAATTTTATAAAGAGTTAACTTACGACCAAGTTCTCTCTTAATGGTTCCCGTCGCTTTTTCAAGACCCGTTTGTGCTTTTTGATTATCGGATGCCAAATTACTCATGATTGTGTAGTAAACCTTGGCCATTGACAAATCGCCGACCATCTGAACATCTGTAATGGTCACTCCCTGCACACGTGGATCACGAACTTTCTTTTGCAAAATCTCATTGACTTCGCGCTTGATTTCCATCCCGACACGGTCTGTACGAAAATGATTCGCCATATTCTTTCCTTTCTTAGATGATAGAAAAGCTGAGTTTCCCCAGCTTGAATAATCCAAGTAGATTAAAAACTATTGCTTTAAAACCTACTAAAATCTATTAAATTGTCACTTCCTCGACAAAATCACTTGTCTATGATTTTGACAGTGAGAAAATATTATTTTTTGATTTCTTCCATGATGTAAGCTTCAATGGTATCATCAACTTTCAAGTCGTTGTAGTTCTCAATCATCAAACCACCCTCTTGGGCATTACCAACTTCTTTCACGTCATCTTTATAGCGTTTCAAACTAGCTAGTTTACCATCAAATACTACAACACCATCACGGATAACTCGAACACTTGAATCACGGGTAACTTTACCACGAACAACCATGAAACCACCGATCGTTCCAACTTTGGATACCTTGAAGGTTTCACGAATGATTGCCTCACCAATGATTTTTTCTTCATATTCTGGGTCAAGCATACCTTTCATGGCATCTTCCATCTCTTCGATAACCTTGTAAATGATGCTGTGAAGACGTACTTCAACATCATCTGCTTCAGCTTGGTTACGTGCTTCAGCTGTTGGACGAACGTTGAAACCAATCACAAGAGCATTTGAAGCTTCCGCAAGAGTAATGTCTGATTCGTTGATGGCACCAACTGCAGAGTGGACGATATTAACACGTACTCCCTCTACTTCAATCTTTTGAAGCGATGATGCAAGTGCTTCAACTGAACCTTGTACGTCAGCCTTGATAATCACATTAACTGACTTAACCTCACCTGCTTTAAGGGTATCAAAGAGGTTTTCAAGACTAACTCGTTGCGTTGCTTGACGCTGTTTAAGAAGAGCACGTTTAGCACGTTCTTCACCTGCTGCACGAGCTGATTTCTCATCCTCGTAAACTGCAAAGTGATCGCCTGCCATAGGAGCTTCGTTCAAACCAGTAATAGATACCGGTGTAGATGGACCAGCAGTTTTAACACGACGACCAAGGTCGTTTGTCATGGCACGAACACGTCCGAAGGTATTTCCGACAACGATTGGGTCTTGAACATTAAGTGTCCCTTGTTGAATGAGGAGGGTTGCAACCGCACCTTTCCCTTTATCCAAATGCGCTTCGATAACTGTACCAATCGCACGAACAGTTGGGTCTGCCTTCAGTTCTTGAATTTCAGCAACCAAAAGAACAGTTTCCAACAATTCATCAATGTTTTGGTTAAACTTAGCTGAGATTTCTACAAATTCAGATTCTCCACCCCAAGCGGTTGAGATAACACCGTGCTCAGCCAATTCACCGATGACACGCTCTGGGTTTGCACCTGGCTTGTCAATCTTGTTGATAGCTACAATGATTGGCACATTAGCTGCTTTTGAGTGGTTGATAGCCTCAATTGTTTGTGGCATGACACCATCATCTGCTGCAACGACTAGGATGGTCAAGTCGGTAACAGATGCTCCACGTGCACGCATAGAAGTAAAGGCCGCGTGTCCTGGAGTATCCAAGAAGGTAATTTTCTTACCAGCTTCCTCAATTTGGTAGGCACCGATATGCTGTGTGATACCACCAGCTTCTCCAGTAGCAACACGAGAATTACGTAGGGTATCCAACAAGGTTGTTTTACCATGGTCAACGTGTCCCATGATAGTCACAACAGGTGGGCGTTCTGTCATCTCTTCTTCATTGAGGTAGCCCTCTTCTACGAAGAAACGCTCAATATCTGCGTTATCGACCTCTACCTTTTCTTTCGCTTCAATACCATAATCAACCATGAGGAGTTCGATAGTATCTCCATCCAAAGATTGGTTTTGAGTCGCCATAACTCCCATAAGGAAGAGTTTTTTCACAATTTCAGCAGGTTCACGTTTGATCCGTTTTGCAATTTCTGCGACGGTCATGCCAGCAGTATATTCAAATTCAGTTGGCAATTCGTGGAACTTGCGTTCTGTGACAGGTTTGGCAGGTTGGTTAGCCTTGCCTTTTTTATTTTTCTTGTTGTTATTCCAGTTACTTGTTCTTTGATTTCTCACTTGATTTTGACTATTTCGATTTCTTTGTTGTTTCCGTGGACCATCTTCTTCGTCACTATTAAAGTCACGTTTTTTATCTGGTCGAGCTTGTTTCTTACGACGGGTATCTACAGTAGTTTCTGCAACTTGCTCTGGTACCGATGCAACAGGTGCTGGCTTCACAAATGGTTTGCTTTCCACAACCGGTTCTTCAAACTTAATTTCTTTTGGCTTCTTAGGTTGCTTCTTAGCTTCCTGAGCCTGACGAAAACGTTCTTCACTAGTACGAGCATACTCCGCATTTTGTTCTGCTTTCAAAGCAGCAGCACGCGCTTTGAAGTCAATTTTAGGTCCTGCTGGTTTTGCAGCCTCTCTTTGTTCAAAGCGAGCTGACTGACCTGAACGGTTGTCCTGACGACGGTTGTCACGATTATCGCGACGATCACCAAATCGGTTGTCTTTCCGCTCTTCTGAACGCTGGTCACGACGATTGTCGCGTCGATCATTTCGCTCATTGTTTGAACGTCCCTGACCTTGTTGACGGTTATCACGACGGTCCTGACCAGATTTAGCTTGACCACCTTTTCCTTGACCCTGAGCTCGCTTAGCTGCCTGCTCTTTGGCACGTGCTTCACGTTCTGCCTTAAAGTTTCGACTCTGTGGACGATGTGGAGCTGATTGTACTGCACTTGTCGCAACTTCTTCTTTTACTACTGGCTGTGTTTCCTTAGCTTTTTCTACCTTGGCTGTTTCCACTTTTGGAGTTTCATCAACCTTCTCAGGCTTGCTAACTTTTGCCGCAACTTTAGTTGCCTCTGATTTTTGTCCACCAAAGCTTTCTGCAAGGCGTTTAGCACTTGCTTCATCTACGCTTGAAGCATGGCTCTTGACTTCAAAGCCCAATTCTTGAGCCTTAGCAACAACTTCCTTACTGCTTACGCCTAATTCACGGGCTATTTCATTCAATCTCTTCTTAGACAATGCCTTGTCCTCCTGTTCTATTCCATAATAGACCTCATCTTCTTTGTAAATCCAGCGTCTGTCACTGCAAGAACTTTTCTAGCCTTGCCGACAGCTGCACTCAATTCCAGTGTTGAAAACACTGTTACAACTTCTACTTGATAGGTATGACTTTTATCTGTTACTTTTTTACTTAAATTTCCAGCAGCATCTTCGGCTAAAAACACCAACTTTGCCTGCCCTTTTTGAATAGCTTCAACAACCAGGTCCTCACCCGAAACCAGGCGACCAGCTCGCTGGGCCAAACCTAATAAATTTAAGATTTTCTGTCTCTTATTCGAGTCCAAGTTCTCTCCTCTTGATCTTATGATCAACGTAGGCAATTAATTCATCGTAAAATTCTTCGGCCACTTCCATACTAAAGGAACGATCGAAGACACGACGTTTCTTAGCTTGGCTTGCCTCATCATTATCAAGCTTGATATAAGCCCCACGACCATTTGCCTTGCCTGTTGGATCGATAAATACTTGACCTTCTTTATTTTTTACAATACGGAGCAAATCCCGTTTGTCGATGATTTCACCGGACACCACAGACTTGCGCAAGGGTATTTTTCTAGCTTTTGCCATGGTTGCTCCTTTTGCCTTATTCTTGTTCTTCTTCGACTTCTTCTACAACTTCGTCTGTTGCATATTGAGTTGCTTCAAAAGCTTCATACTCCGATGCTGACTTGATGTCGATACGGAATCCTGTCAAATGCGCTGCCAAACGAACGTTTTGACCACGACGACCAATTGCCAATGACAACTTATCATCTGGTACAACGACTGTAGCATGTTTCCCATCTTCCGTGTCAAACAATACTTGGTCAACTTCAGCAGGTGCAAGGGCATTGTAGATAAATTCCGCTTCGTCAGCTACCCACTCGATAACGTCAATATTTTCCTCAGTAGGAATCATACGGTCATTCTTAGCATCATAACGAGCTGGATGGAATTTGCTAGTGATTTTCTTGATATTTGAACCACCACGACCAACGATAGTACCGATGGCATCCACGTTTGGATTATGGCTACGAACAGCCACTTTCGTACGGTCTCCAGCTTCACGGGCAACACTCATGATTTCAACTGTTCCATCGTATACTTCTGGAATTTCCTGCTCCATGAGACGTTTAATCATTTCTGGATGGCTACGGCTGACAAATACGTTAACCCCACGACCATTGTCTTCTACCTTGTAGACATAGACTTCGATGCGATCATGAGATTGGAAAACCTCACCAGGAATTTGATCCTGTTTTGACAACTGTGCTTCAATCGTACCAAGGTTGACATAGATAAAGCGATTATCAAAACGCTCTACCGTACCTGACATAATCTCATTTTCATGTTGCTTGTAGGTATTGAAGGTAATGGCACGCTTTTGTTTGCGCATCTTTTCCATGATGGTCTGTTTAGCTGATTGAGCAGCTACACGTCCAAATTCCGCTGGGTCTTCTTGGAATTTAATTTTGTCACCCATTTCATAAGCTGATGAAATAGCCAAGGCATCTTTTAGACTAATTTCTAGTCGGCTATCAAATACTTCATCTACTACTTCACGAACAGTAAATACATGGAAATCGCCTTTTTTCTCGTCAAATTCAATCACTGCTGATTCTGATTGACCATAACGGCGTTTATAAGCTGAACGAAGCGACTCTGTAACTGCATCAATGATATCCGCTTTGTTAATACCCATGTCTTCCTCTAAAATACGGAAGGCTTCTAGCATTTCTTTACTCATGTTGTTTTCCTTTTGCGCTCAAAAGGTCCTTTCTTAAAGTCTAATATCTTTTAAAATACTCATGAAAGAGCATTATAACTTAACAGCCAAACGGGCCTTAGCCACCGTCTGGTAAGGAATAGTCACTTCCTTCTTACGAGTTTTATCCATATATTCCATAATCAAGTCTGTTCCATCAAAGGAGAGCAAAGTTCCTTCGAAAACCTTGATTTTATCAATTGCCTGATAGAGCTTGACATGGATGTACTTTCCAACTGCCTTTTCAACAGCATCTGCCGTTTTTAAAGGACGTTCCAAACCTGGACTTGTTACCTCCAGCATGTATTGGTCTGGAAATGGGTCTGGTTTGATAGTGTCCAAAATCGGACTGATCTTTTCGGATAAATCTGCCGTATCTTGAAGGGAAATTCCACCCTCCTTATCGACAAAAATCGATAGGACATAGTCACCGCCCATTTTACCATATTCCACATCTACCAACTCGTAAGGAGTTTGAATAGCGGGGGTAATTGCTGCTGTGACCAATTCAATAATTGATGACATAAACACCTCCTACTTTTACAGTCGCTAGAAATACATTACTCAAATAGTTCGCACTATCCAGGACTCTCTATTTCCTTTGACAGTAAACTCCCTTGTACTATCATTCATTCTATATACAGAAATCCGTGTACAGGGAAAGGGTTGACTGACGCCAACCCCTTTTCTCATTATTCACTTCCATTATTCTATCATATCTATCCCTATTTGTAAAGGAAAACGATGGATTATAGTCATTTAGTTTATTCGACAAAGGAAAAAGGTCTCTGCTAGACCTCTCCTCATTTTCCACTAAGGGAATTATTAAAACTGTGCTTCCACACGATAGATAACTTGACCCTTGTTTGAGAATTTCTCCTCATACTCTGTCATAACGTTGCCTTCCAAACCATCAGCATGCAAATCTAGCCAAACTTGCTTCAAGACCATGCCATATTGAGAAAAACTAGCCAGGCTATACTCAAACAGACCACGATTATCTGTTTTGAAGTGGATTTCTCCTTTCTCAGGCAGGATTTCCTTGTAGGTATCCAAGAATGACTTGTAGGTCAAACGGCGTTTCTCATGACGTTTCTTAGGCCATGGATCTGAAAAATTCAGATAAAGCTGATCTATCTCTGCCGGTGCAAAATAGTTGGTCAAACTCGAACCATCCACCTGCAATAATTTTATATTTGGCAAGCCAGCTTCAAGCACACGGTCCAAGGCATAGCTTAACACGGTCATCTGAATATCAATACCAATATAGTTAATATCTGGATTTTGCGCAGCCATACCAGTGACAAAGCGACCTTTACCAGAACCAACTTCTATGTGGATAGGATTATTGTTTCCAAAAATCTCTGCCCATTTCCCCTTACATTCCTCTGGATTGGAGATAACATACTGGGGATTGTTTGCTAGAAGCTCACTCGCTCCCTTACGATTTCTAACTCTCATACTTCCTTATAGAAACTCTGACGGAATTGCCGTAGAGCGTAAATTTCTTTATTTGCAGCCAAAACATTGTAGCTTTCTACATGCTTAGCAATTTGGTTTAGATAGCCAAGCTGGCCATACCAATAAACCTTATTTAATACTGTGCTGTTATATTTGTAGCCATAAGCCCGAAGCCACTCTTCCCAGGACTGACGAGGAATATAATGCGTCAAAATATAGGCAACATCCAACATCCGATCCGTTACACAAGCGGTCTCCCAATCTGTCAAATACACCAAACCAGACGTCGTTTCTACCCAGTTACTATGATGCAAATCTCCGTGAACAAATGTTGCCACCTCTTGACGGAATCTTGGTAGATTATTCAATAAATCTTGGCAGATAGATTGCAGATAAGAATTCTGTCCCAATCTAGTTGGCGCCTCTTTTTGCCAACGATAAACCAAATCCTGAGGTTCCATATAGGTATAATTCATCTGCAAAGCCTGATTGAGTAAAATACGAGAATAGTGCATTCTCACCAGTATTTGACGAATCTGTTTACTAGTCATATCTTGACGCTCCAAGGTACGACCATTCAACCACTCCTGCTCTACACGATGCCCCATTCCTACTTCACGATTTGCTGACAAAACGGGTGGTGTAATTTGCTCACGCGCAAGAGCAGACACTATCGGAGGCATCTCATACTTCACAAAGACTGGCGTTCCGTCTGACCGTAGGCCTTTAAACGCTTTGCCACTATTTCCTGCAATAGACTGTAATTGTAGCCCACTGGTATCAAACTGCATGCCTTTCCTCCTTTAAAAATTCCTTACTATTTTACTAATTTTCGTCTATTTAGTCAATCAATTTTTTTAATTTTAGAGGCAAATATATTTCATGCAGGAAAATCCCCACGAGAAGTAAGACGACTACCATCGTATTCTCTTTAGAAAATAGCAGAGCAAAGCCCAATTCCACCAGTAATAGACTGTATAAAATCACTCTAAGCAAATTCTGAAGACCGATTTTCTTGGAATCTTTCTCCAAAGGATACAGTTGTGTTACATATTGATAATCATAATGCTTGTAAAGCCCCAACAACTGGAAGACAAGCAAATAATGAAAGACTAAAACTAGGCCGATGGATAACCACGATTCTTCGATGGCAAATAGAGACAAAATCGCCAACAACAGTAGACGTATCGTCAAGCCCAAGTAGTCTCCTGAACGCAAGAAAGCCCGTAAGTAGAGATAAAACCAAGTCTGTCTCGACTTGACAAGACGCAAGATTCCATTGAGATAGCTTCTCGGTCTAACTGTAGCGCTGATGCCTTTAACCGTCGTAAACAAGGCAAAGAAACGTAAAATAGACTGTTTCCTTTTTTGTTCATCTTGAATAGCCTTAGACCAGTCCAATACTCCCTGTGACTGATAAGCCACTAATTGGCGCTTGACAAGAAGACATTTTAAAACCAACAAAGTAAGAAGGCCAGCTACAATCATCCACACCGGTAAACCCAGTTTCAAATAGATTGGTAACAAAACAAGCTGAACCACCACCTGTATAGAGGACCAAAACAAGACCGTGCGTCTGGCTGCAACCTCGAGTCCTTGCAGAATGTCTTTTTCCTTGGTCAATAGGAAGATTTGATCAGCTTCTTCTAAATAAGTCGCAATTCTTCCGGACAATAGCACCAGTAGACTGATTGCAATAACCACCAAAACAATCGGCAACGGATTCTCAGGGAATGACAACAATAATTGACGGTATTGCAAACTCAAAAAGCCTAATAAAACCATGAGAACCAAAACAAAATGGTCATTCAGAACATAGCGCAGATACTTGGAACAACGATTTAAAAAATCTAGTCGGCGTTGTTGAAACAATTCTTTCATCCAGCCACTCCTTCTTGCGTCAAGGCCAGATAAATTTCGTTCAGACTTGCACCATCCATACCAAATGCGCTTTGTAGCTCCTCCAAATTTCCAGTTGCACGGACCTGTCCCTGATGTAAAATCACAAAAGAGTCGCACATTTTCTCAGCTGAGTCAAGAACGTGAGTGGACATGAGAATGGAAGTGCCCTTAGATTTTTCTTCTTCCAAAAGAGCGATCAAGTCAGAGATAGCCACAGGGTCTAATCCCAGAAAAGGCTCATCAACAATCAGCAGACTCGGCTCCACCATAAAAGCACAAATAATCATGACCTTCTGCTTCATTCCCTTTGAAAAATTGACAGGAAACCAGTCCAATTTTTCATCCAAGCGAAACAGTTTTAACAAGTGCTCAACACGTCCCCAAGCTTGCTCCCAGGATAAATCATAGGCCATTGCTACCACTTCCAAGTGCTCTTTGAGGGTTAGTTCTTCATACAAACTTGGTGTTTCAGGAATAAACCCAATCTTCTTCCGATAATTTTCAGCCCCTTGTAGCAAAGTTAGGCCGTCAATTGCAATCTGTCCTTGATAAGGTGTCAAAAGACCGATAATTTCCTTAATAGTCGTTGATTTCCCTGCACCATTTAAGCCAATTAGACCAACTAATTGACCATCCTCAACCGTAAAAGATACATCTTTCAAAACCGGGATATTGACATACCCTCCAGTTACATTTTTTACTTCTAACATACATTTCTTCCTACAATTTGATATAATTATTATAACAAAAATCCCAGAAAGAGGTTGCCATTATGTCGGATTGTATTTTTTGCAAAATTATCTCTGGAGAAATACCAGCTTCAAAAGTCTACGAAGATGACCAAGTATTAGCCTTTTTAGACATCACTCAGGTCACAAAAGGACACACATTGGTCGTCCCTAAAAAACACTACCGAAACGTGCTTGACATGGATGAAGAAGCTGCGGCCACACTCTTTTCTGTTGTGCCATCCATCGCCCGTCAGTTAAAAGAAAAACTTGGAGCTAGTGGTCTAAACATCGTTAATAACAACGAGGAGGCCGCTGGACAAACCGTCTTTCATACACACATCCATCTCTTACCACGCTTTAACAATCAAGATGGATTGAACATTCAATTTAAAGCCAACGACCCTGACTTCCCAGCCCTGGCTCAACTGGCACAAGAGCTCTATCTAGGAGAATAATATGAAACTTCGTAATATCATTTTAGCCGTAAGCGCCGCTACCGCCAGCTTCCTTGCAGTCACGCATCGGGATAAAATTGCTAAAGAAGTACAGGAAACTAAACAACTTCTATCAGATATTCAATTGAGCAAGGACAATATTCAGGAACAACTTGCCATTATCCAAAGTTTTCAAGAACCTTTGCAGGAAATGGCTTCTGACTTACAATATAAGACTCGAGTCTATCAGCAAAGCATTGCAGGAAACTTGGAAGAAATCCAACAGATTCTCAAAAAATACCAGAATGAGAATAACACTCCCTAACATAGGGAATTTCCAAATATCGTCATTTAGTTTTTCTTTTATTACTTGGACGTAAGAGGAAACTCTGTTTCCTTATTTCCAACTTCAAACACTCCACTGGATTGTTTGAACTCGCCTTGCCTAACTTCAGTTATGCCTGCGGCTTTTGATGTGAACATCGTTCACTTTATCCCCAGTCTCCAACTATCTCCCAGATAGTTGGAGCGAGTACTAAAAGTAAACTAAAAGCCTATAAAAATATAAAAAAATGAAGAAGTTTGCAAAAGATAGCAAGTCATTAAACTCTTAGAAACATTGATATTTCGACGTTTCTGAGAGCTTTTTTATTTTCAACATAAAGAAAAAAGATTGAAGAAAATTGTCCAAAATGGACTTTTTCTTCAATCTGAGAGGTTGCAAACGACCTCTATTTTTATAGGCTTTTAGTACTCGCTCGTCAAAGTAATAAAAGAAGAACTGAATGACTACATTATTGTGACCCGTTTTCATCACCGAGTACTGGCTCTGTTGAAAAATCGGTTACCTGCTCTTCTGTTGTCACAGTCGTAGTAGCCGATGGACTCCCTATTTCCGGATCCAAGCTTTCTGCCCATGGACTTGCTTCTAACAGCAAGAGATTTGTATATACATCATAAACGTTGATTGGACTTGGTAATCCCATCTGTCCTTCGTAGACCTTCACGTTTGTGACTAAGTCGGTCTTTTCTTCTAAGCCGATAGATTTTTTCAAAATATTTTGCATTTCCAATAGATGTTCACTGGTTGGTAATTGATAATAGATTTCATCAACCATTTGGTCCACACCGCGCAACTGATAGGAATTCAACTTAGAGACCGAGTCTTTATAACCCAAGAGGCTTGGAATTGTCGCAGGACTAATCTCAATGTTGGTTCGCATATTATTGGAGATGGCGGTCAGAATCTTCTTATACTGGGTCAAACCATCTAACTGGAGGAGTTTTTTTATAATAGCCGTGATAACTTCTCGTTGGCGTCTCTGACGTCCGATATCACCCTCAGGATCATCATAGCGCATCCGAGCATAAACCAGCGCCTGATCCCCATTTACCAACTGTTTCCCCGGCTGAACAATAGAGGTGTAGGCAGGCTCATGTTCCGAAATGGATATAGGGAAGCCAAGAGTATTGTTTACCTCAATACCTCCAACCGCATCAACAAGCTCAATCAGACCATCCATATTTATTTCGATATAGCGGTCAATGTTAATATCCATCATCTTTTCGATCGTGGCAATGGCCATCGGTGCCTGTCCGTAGCTATAAGAATGATTTAGTTTTTCAACCGTTCCTGAAGACTCCCCATTCGCTTCTGCAATCTCGACCATAATATCACGAGTCAAGCTCATCATATTGGTTTCCTTAGTCTTAGGATTAACAGTTACCAAAATCATCGAATCACTACGACCACCCTCCCAATCTCCCCCACGGGTTGCTTGGTCCATATCCACCCCCATCAGTAGGATGGTTAGGGGCTCTGTCGCATCAATAGGAGTGATTTCTTTTTCTCCATCTAGCTGCTTATAGGTTTTTGAAATAGTACCTGTAGAAAAATTTAACAAGCTGGCTCCATATATTAAGCCGGCACCTAGTGTTAAACCAACAATAGCCAAAGACATTAAGAATATTTTTTTTCCAATTGTCATACTTCACCAATTAACTTGCCCATATAATAAAGATCAAGCCATTCTCCTTCATCTGTTCTAGCCCCACGTACCTGGGTTCCTTCAATGTTGAATCCTAGTTTTTGGTATAAATGTACTGCCGCCTGATTGCGAACCTGAACCGTTAATTCCAAACGTTTCAATACATCCATTTCCTCTGCCCAATGCAATACTTCCTCCAGTAAAATCGTCCCTAGACCGTGACCCCAATAGGCTTTTTTTACTGCAATAAAAATATTTCCGATATGGCTAATGCGAAACTGCTTAGAGGACTTAACAGAAATTGCGCCGACGACTTCCGAACCAACCTTAGCCAGCAGGCACAATTCACGAGGATTTTCGATTCCTGCTTCGAAGATGGTCTCCATTTCATCAACACTAAATCGAAAACCAGTCTCATCCATGACCAGATAATCCGTTTCTCTAGCAACTTGATTCATAAAATCAATAAAAGCTGCTGCATCAGCTGGTTCAGCTTCACTAAAATACACTTCTTTTTCAGACATTTTGGAACTCCTTCGCTAAATCGCTACTTTGAGCCCCATGAGATTCGACTGTCAATCGTCGACCATCTCCCTCTTTCTCTATACGAATGAGCAAATAGTCATCAAATAGACTGACATCCAGTAATTCTCCCCACTCGATAACCGTTAGACCACCTCCATAGAGAAAATCATCCAAATCAATCGAGTCAGGATCATCTCCAATTCGATAAACATCTAAGTGATAGAGTGGCATGGTCCCCTCATACTCTCGAACAATCGTATAAGTAGGACTCTTAATCATCTGTTCAATTTTTAAACCCTTGGCCAAACCCTTGGTCAGAGTTGTTTTCCCAGCACCCAAATCCCCTGATAATACTAGAACTTGATTTGGCTTACAGGCTTTTCCAATTCTCTCACCAATGGCAATCAATTCATTTTCATTCTGACTATACATGTCTTTAATTATACCATAGCCCCAGTAGTTTGTCATAGGTCTACTGGAAATTGTCGACAAGTCGACAGAAAAAATCGCAAGCCAGAGCCTGCGATTTTGTTTATTCTACGCTGAAAAGATATGGGTAGACTGGTTGATTTCCTTGATGGATTTCGACCTCGACATCTTCAAATTGTTCTTCTAGCTGTTCAGCAAGAGTTTGAGCCAATTCTTCATTACCATCTTCACCGATATAGATTGTCACGATTTCGCTATCTTCATCAAGCATTTTCTCAAATGTAGCGACAAGTGTTTCCATCATATCTGGATTAGAAACCACAATCTTGCCATCAACCATACCAAGGTTATCATTCTCATGGATTTCAAGACCGTCAATGGTTGTATCGCGGACCGCAGTTGTCACGCTACCGCTTTTCACCTCTGCAAGCGATGCCGTCATCGCTTCAAAGTTGCTTTCCAAATCACGACTTGGATCAAAAGCAAGCAAGCTAGTGAACCCTTGTGGCAGGGTCTTGGTTTCCACAACCTTAACCGCAACTTCTGCAACCTCAGCAGCCGTCTGAGCCGCCATCAAGATGTTCTTATTGTTTGGCAACAAGATGACATTACGGGCATTGACCAATTCAATAGCATTGACAAAATCTTCTGTTGATGGGTTCATAGTCTGACCACCTGAAATCACATAGTCAACGCCTTGTGATTTGAAGATTTCTGTCAAACCTTCCCCAGCAGCTACCGCAATAATAGCATACTCTTTTTGTTCAGCCGGTTTTTGGAAACTTTCTTCTTTCTCAACCTGAGCTTCATGTTGCTCACGCATATTATCCACTTTTACCTTGACCAAGCTACCATATTGAAGACCCGCTTGCATGACCAAACCTGGATCTTCTGTATGGACATGGACTTTAACGATTTCATCATCGTTGACCACAAGGAGGGAATCCCCAAGGTCGTTAAGGTAGTTACGGAATTCTTCATAATCAAAGTCCTTGACATAAGTAGGACCCTGGCGAAGAGCCACCATGATTTCGGTACAATAACCAAAGGTAATATCTTCAGTCGCTACATGACCTGCAACTGACTTGTGGTGCTCAGCATTGATCATTTCAGACATAACAGCAGGTGTCGCCTCAAAATCTTCCGAAGCAATATACTCACCTGTCAAAGCTGACAAGAAGCCTTCATAAATGTAAACAAGACCTTGTCCACCTGAATCGACAACACCAACTTCCTTCAAGACTGGAAGCATCTCTGGCGTTTTCTTAAGAGCACGATTAGCACCGTCAAGAGTAGCACGCATGACCTCAACCGCATCATCAGTCTCTTCTGCCTTTTTCAAAGCAGCAGTGGCTGCCCCACGAGAAACAGTAAGAATTGTACCTTCAACTGGCTTCATAACGGCTTTATAAGCCACTTCTACACCATGTTGAAAAGCTTGCGCCAAATCCTTACCGTCCAATTCAACCTTGCCTTTAACAGATTGACCAAAACCGCGGAACAATTGCGACGTAATAACACCTGAGTTTCCACGAGCTCCCATCAACAAGCCCTTAGAAAGAATTTGTGCAACTTCTCCAACAGTAGAAGCAGATTTATCTGCTACTTCTTTAGCACCATTGGTAATAGTCATCCCCATGTTGGTACCAGTATCCCCATCTGGAACTGGGAAAACATTGAGTGAGTTCACATATTCGGCTTGTTTATTCAGACGAGTTGATGCTGCCTGCACCATTTCTTGAAATAAACTAGTTGTAATTTTAGACACAATTATTCTCCTACGACTTTGATATTTTGGATAAAGACATTGACGGCATCTACAGAGATACCTAGTTGATTTTCCAAGTTGAACTTAACGCGTTCTTGGATATTGCGAGATACTTCACTGATCTTTACACCGTAGCTCATCACAGTATAAACATCGACTGCAATGCGACCATCTTCCAAGGTCTTGATTACAACACCTTTAGAATAATTTTCTTTTCTCAAAAGTGCTTGAAAATTATCCTTGATCGCAGACTTACTAGCCATCCCAACAACACCGAAAATCTCAGTCGTAGCACCGCCAACAACTGTGGCAATCACGTCATCAGTCAATTCGATTTGGCCGTCTTTAGTATTGATTTTAACAGTCATAATTCGTTACCTCAAATAGTTTTATCACTCCATTCTACCACATTTTCTGCTTTCTGTAAAAAACAAGCTTGTTACATCGGATTTTACAAAAAAAGAGCTCCCAAAGGAACCCTTTTCACAATTAACCTAAACGCTGCTTAGCATCTGCTGCACGTTGGAAAGCTTGTCCGACATAGTTGATACAGAGCATCATCACAAGGATGAAGATGGCTGCTGGCAACCAAATCCATGTCTTGTTTTCCAAAATATCTGCATTGCGGGCATTGGCAATCAAGGTACCCAAACTTGGTACTGTCGATGGTAGACCGAAACCAAGATAAGTCAACGAAGTCTCGATACCGATATTTCCCGCAAAGTTCAAGGTCAAGTTAACGATAATCAATGAACTTAAGTTTGGTAAAATTTCACGGAACATAATCATGAAGTCGCTTGTTCCCAATGTTTTTGATGCATTGACATAATCCAAGCTTGCCTCTGACAAAGTCCTTGTACGGAATAGACGAGCCTTGGCCGTCCAATAAAAGGCACTCATGATGAGAATGAAGTGATAGATCGTATAGTTCTTGATAACTGTCACGAAAACAATGATCAACATAGTCACCGGCAAAATCATGATGAAATCGACAATACGCATCAAGAATCCGTCCAAACGACCACCGTAATAACCAGAAATCAGACCGATAGAGATACCAACGATACTAGTAATAATCGTAATGGTAAAACCGATAATGATCGAGTTACGAGCACCGATAATCAACTGACCAAAGATATCTTTACCACCTTCATCTGTCCCCAAGATATAGCCGTTAACACCTGGTTCCAAGTAACGTCCCAAAAGGTTGACTTTCATAACTTGTTCTTGATCCAACAGAAGCGCTCCGATAAAGACTGCCAAGAGAACCGTCACTAATATAATTAATGAGGTCAATGCAAGTCGATCCTTCATAAACTCCCGCGCGATGACACGGAAGCCACCTGGAGGAGTTGAAGTAGATTGTACTTGTTTTTTATTTTCTTTACTCACCTTACTCCTCCTTCTATTTCACACGGATACGTGGATCCACGATACTCATGATAATATCTGAAATCAATGTCCCCAACAAGGTACCCATACCAAATATCAACAACAAAGCCAAGATGACACTATAGTCACGACTAGAAATAGAGTTGAAGAATAACTGACCGATACCTGGATAAGTGAAAATATTTTCAATAAAGATAGAACCACCAATCAACCCTGTCAATTCATAGCCCAAGAAAGATGCAATTGGCAAGATAGAATTACGGAAGATATGACGGTTATAAACAACTCTCTCAGGAACACCTTTGGCACGAGCTGTACGAACATAGTCCTGGCTCTTCGCATCGATAATCCCCGTACGAAGATATTGAATAGTGACTGTTGTTGACAAAATTGCCATTGTAATCGCTGGCAGAATCATGTGGTGTAAGCGACTGAGAATGGCTGCAAATCCTGCTACACCACCGTCAATCGACCCACGCGTTGGGAACCAACCCAAACTAAAGCCAAACATCCAAAGCATAAGGATGGCAAAAACGAAAGTTGGAGTTGAAAATGTCAAGAAGTTATACACGCCAATGATTTTATCTGCAAGCGAGTTTTGGTAACGACCTGCAATCATCCCCAATGGAAGGGCAATCAAATAAGTCAACACCATCGTCAATAAAGACAACCAAATAGTGTTGTTTAAACGTTGCATGATAACATCAACAACAGGTTGCTTGAAGAGGATACTTTGACCAAAATCCCCCTGCAAAAGATTACCAATCCAACGGAAATACTGAACAGGGATTGGGTCATAGTAACCTGCCGCAATCCGTTTTTGTTCGATGATTGCTGGATCGATATTTGGGTCAATCAATCCTGTAAAGGGATCCCCCGGCATCATCTTCGCAACAAAGAAAGCAATGATGCTCAAGATAATAATCTGCGGAATCATCATGAGTAAACGACGTAATACTGTTTTCCACATCTTAGTTCTGACCTCCTTCTGGAAGGGCTACTTGATGAGTTTCTGAGAAGGATCTCAAATCGTACACACGACCGTTTTCATCATAGTATTGACCTTGCATTTCTTGATACTCTTTTTCAGCAGCCAAACGTTTTTCTTTATTCTTCAAACGGTTGACTGGGTCAATCGTTGGAATCGCAGACAACAAACGTTTAGTGTAAATATGTTGTGGATTATTATAAATATCGTTCTTATTTCCTGTCTCTACGAAACGTCCGCGATACATGATGAACAATTCATCACACATGTGTTGTACAACACCGAGGTCATGGGAAATAAAGAGATAGCTAAGCTTGAACTCATCTTGGATACGTTTCATATAGTTCAAGACCTGTGCCTGAACAGACAAATCCAAGGCAGAAACCGGCTCATCAGCAATAATCAAACGAGGGTTACTAGCCAAGGCACGAGCAACACCGATACGTTGGCGCTGACCACCTGAGAATTCATGAGGATATTTAATCAGGGCTTCTTCATTTAGACCGATTGTATCCAATAGATGAAGAACCTTTTTCTTTTCTTCATCTGGAGATAAGCGGTCAAAGTTACGGATTGGTTCCGCAATGATGTCCAAAATACGCTTTTTCGGGTTAAAACTTGAAAGAGAATCTTGGAAAATCATTTGAACATCACGATTAAAGTTTCCTTTTTTACCACGTGATTTGTTGGTTACATTTTGTCCCTCATAGATAATCTGACCAGAAGTGGCACGCTCTAAACCGATAATTGCCTTACCAATGGTCGATTTCCCAGAACCTGACTCACCTACCAAACCATAGGTTTTTCCTTCTTCAAACTCAATATTAACGCCATCGACAGCATAGACATGATCCGTCACACGGTTAAAGAAGCCACTACGAATTGGATAATGGACTTTTAAATCTTTTACTTCAATAAATCCCACTATTAGGCCTCCCCTTCAAAATAGAATGTCTCATGGCAGGTACAACGAACAAAGTGATTTGGACCTACCTCGTGCATGCTCGGATTCTCTTCATGAGCCTCTGCTCCAATCCACGGAATACGTGGAGCAAAACGGCAACCCTTACGAACCATTTTTGTAATCGGCGGCACAATACCTTCAATAACATGAAGATCGCCTCCTTCGCTACCTGATTGAGGATTTGACTTCAAGAGCGAACGTGTATATGGATGTTTTGGATTGGTAAAGAGTTCTTCTACTGGTGCCACTTCAACAAACTGACCACCGTACATGACAGCCACACGATCAGCAGTTTCTGCAACCACTCCCAAGTCATGGGTAATCAAAATAATACCCGAACCTGTCTCCGCTTGAATATCATTTAAGAGATCCAAGATTTGTGCTTGAATTGTAACATCCAAGGCCGTTGTAGGTTCGTCCGCAATAATAATTGGCGGTTTACAAGACAAGGCCATCGCAATAATGATACGCTGACGCATACCACCTGAAAGCTCATGTGGATACTGTTTAAATGTCCGCTTAGGATTTGGAATACCTACCTGAGCCAAGAGTTCCAAAACTCGCTCTGTACGAGCATTGGCATCCAAATCAGTGTGATAGAACAGCGCCTCATCAATCTGTGCACCAATCGTCATCAATGGATTCAGAGAAGCCAAGGGATCTTGGAAAATCATACCAATATCATTACCACGTACCGTATTGTACTTGGCTTCATCCATGCCAATCAATTCCATATCGTTGTACTGGATGCTTCCTGTGATTTTGGTATTCAAAGGGTTATGCAAGCCCATAATGGTCGTTGCCAAAGTTGATTTACCACAACCAGATTCCCCTACAATTGCCAAAATTTCATTTTTTTGCAATGAGATGTCAACACCGTCAACAGCGTCAAAATAATCATCTCCAATACGGAAACCGACGTGTAAATCTTTAATGTCTAAAAGCGGTTTTTCGGTAGCCACGCTTTTTCCTCCTTTATGTGCCAGCTAATCAAGCTCAATCAATTCAATATCCTTACGATTATCAAGTTCATATAATGTTTGATTAACTGACTTTATATAACTACTCTAGAATAACATATTTCTATCAATTATCATTTGATAGCGATTACCCAGAAGTAAAAAATGTACGTATATCCAATCATAAATCAAGACCATCCTATTACTGACTCAATTAGAAATTGAGTAGGTTAATGTGATCCATCTTGAGTTTTTGTTAGTAGGGACTCATTTTTTGTGTACTGAGTCTACTATACCACAATTATCTGAAAATTCCAATAGCAATCTGAAAAAAGCCAACCAAGTTGGCTTTTTCAAATTCTATTGTCTTCTTGCAGACTATTCTGCTACACCTTTATCAGCTGTAAGTTCGATACCCTCATAAGCAATACCATTTCCTGAAGCTGAACCATAGTTAGTGTCATAGTTTTTCACACGTTTGTTAAGTGCTGTAACCTTTTCAGATTCAAATGTTGGAATAGCAAATGCTTGTTCGTAAGCATATTTTTGCCAAGCCTTATAGTTCTCAACATTTTTCTTATCGTCAAATGATTCTGTTGAGCTAATTGCATTCAACAATTTAGTGTTTTCATCAGACACGAAGCGTGACATGTTGAAGGCAGCGATAGGACCCCAAGTACCTGTTGGGTTTGGATCATAACCTGTTGACCAACCACCAGCGTACATATCGATAGCAGGATCATTTGCTTGAACAGCTTCGTAGAATGTATTGATTTCAACTGTACGGCCTGTGTACAATTCAACGTTCAAGCCGACTTCTTTCCACCAAGCAATGTACTGTTGTACAAGCGCTTCGTTAGCTTCAGTACGTTTACGAGCAGCAAAGGTAATCTTGAATTCCTTACCGTCTTTGCCTTCACGGATACCATCGCCATCTACGTCTTTGTAACCAGCTTCATCCAAGAGTTTTTTCGCTTTTTCAGGATCGTATGAATAACCTTCCAACTCTGAATCATGAATATCGCCGAAGAATGAGATAATCAATGATTTTGCAGGGTGGTAAAGACCATTGTACAATGACTCACCAGCTGTCTTGGTATCAATCGCATAGGCAATCGCTTGACGAAGTTTCACATCATTCATCTTAGCATTTTCATCCATGACGTTCTTCTCAGCAGACTCGTCATATTTACCAAGGTTGAATGAGATATATTCATAAGCTGAGTCTAACTGACCAACGATATTCAAGTTAGAAGCATCCTTGTATGAATCCAACTGGTCAACAGGCATCTCAGCGATGTCATAGTTACCAGCTTTCATCTCAGAAACGATTGTATCTGGAGATACAATATCAACCTTCAATGAGCTTGTTTTTGGTTGTCCCTTGAAGTAGTATTCGTTTGGTACGTAAGTGATAGACTCACCGTTTACGATTTCCTTGATTTTCCAAGGTCCCATACCAACAAGTTTAGCTGTACGTGAGTACTCGCTCTTTTCCCAGTCTGCAACAGGGATGTCTTTATAGATGTGTTCTGGTTGGATATAGGCTGGGACATCACCACCCGCATACATCATTGAAGGTGACATTTCTTTTACAGTCAATTCCACTGTGTAGTCATCAATTTTCTTAAGACCAGAGATGTCAGAAGCTGTTCCAGCAACAAATTCTTTCATACCTTCAATGTTCAAGAATTTATCATCAAAACGAACACCTGTATAGTCTTTGCTTGCCATTGACTTGATAGTAAAGATGTAGTCATTGATAGTAAATGGCTCACCATCTGACCACTTGTAGTCCTTACCTGTCAAGCTAACTGTAATTTTCTTACCTTCTACATCAAATTCAGCTTTAGCAAGACCAGAATCATCCAACTTACGATTTCCATCGAAACCGAACAGTGAGATATCAACAAAACCACCAAATGTTGAGTCAGTTGTATTTTCAGTCAACTCGTCAATCAAGAGACCTGATGAAGTTGTTGGTGATACCCATGCGTATTTCAACTGAGCATCAGACACTGCTGTTCCATCTTGTTTTACTTCAGATGGGAATGACAATTCCTGTTTTGCTGCACCTGATTGTTTTGAACCACATGCTGCAAGAACAGATGCTGAAAGGAGAGTCACACCTGCAAGTGCAAAAAGTTTCGTTGTCTTTTTCATAAAACACCTCTGTTTTCTTTTTGTTTGACACTTATTACTATGTCTTATAAAAATCATTATATCATAAAATTTTCTTAAATAAAGTCTTTTTGTCAGAAAATTTTGTAAAAACATATTTTTTCAGCATTTTCTCATTTTTTACATATTTTTTCCAAATTTTTCTCACATTTCTTGTGATATAATAGAATAAAATAACAGCCAAAGGAATGATTATGCGTAAATTTTTACTAACACTCACTACAGTTATTGCTCTTTTTTTCACTTCCACACCTATTTTGGCAGAAGATTTTTCTGTTGCAGCCAAGCATGCTATCGCAGTTGAAGTAAGTAGCGGCAAAATCTTGTATGAGCAAGATGCCGAAACCAAAGCAAGCATTGCTTCTATCAGTAAGACATTGAGCATTTACCTGGTCTACGAAGCACTGGCAAAGGGGGAAATCACTTTAGATACTATGGTAGATATTTCTGATTATCCCTATAGCCTCACTTCTAATACAGAATTAAGTAATGTCAACCTAGATGAACGTTCCTATTCAGTAAGAGACCTGTTAAACGCTTCTTTAATAACATCATCCAATAGTGCTATTATTGCTCTGGCAGAAAAAATAGCCGGTAGCGAAGCTGCATTCGTGGATCGAATGAAAGCAAAAGTCCAAGAATGGGGAATTACTGACGCAAAGATTGTCAATGTATCCGGACTAGACAATACCGACTTGGGTGAAAATATTTATCCAGGTTCCAGTCCTGAAGATGTAAATATGTTTTCAGCCTTAGATGTTGCTATCATTGCTAGACGATTAATACTCGACTATCCTCAGGTACTTGACATTACCTCACTAAACGCCTACGATTTTGGTGGCTACACTTACTATAGCACCAACCAAATGCTAAGCGATGGTACTCACGCTCGTGGAGGGGTTGACGGCTTAAAAACAGGGACCTCAAACTCAGCAGGTTCAAGTTTTCTTGCAACAACTCAACAAGCTGGTATGCGCATTATCACAGTAGTATTGAATGCCACTGATGGGCTGACCTCTCCAGAAAATCGATTTGTCGCGACAAATGATTTGATGAACTATGTTTATTCTAACTTTTCGCTTGTTACGCTAGTAAAAAAAGGGGAAGCTTTTGAAGGTAGTAAGATAAAGGTTTTCAATGGTGAAAAAGAAACAAGTCCTGTTGTTGCAGCAGCAGATTTAACTGTTGTTCAACGAAATCAAACTGATAATGTCCCCACCGCAACTTTCACAACGGATATAAAAGAAATTGATGCTCCCCTCAAAGCAGGGACCTTGGTTGGCAAACTGCAACTGAAAGATCAAGACCTCATTGGAAAAGGTTATATTTCCGAGCAAGCTAGTGTCGATATGATTATCCCTAGCGATATGAAAGAAGCATCCTGGCCATTCTCTTGGTGGAATCAATTTGTCCGCTATGTCAATGAAAAATTATAAAAAATAGTATGTCGAACGATTTCGACATACTATTTTTTTATCGCAGAGTGACATCCGCTACTCCTCTTCTCCTACTTCAGTAGGGGAGTTTGACGGGCTTGAACAGCTTTAAAGCTGTTTGAGTCACAAGGTTAGCTGAATTACAAAGAGGAGCGACTGCCGTCGCTCCCTATTTCCAACGTCGGTTGGAGAGAGTTTCTACGAAACTCCTAGCTACATATCGTTTTCTTACAGAAAACGACGAGCGTGGAAGGTAACAATTCCCCGAATTGTTACCTTAACCCACGCTCCCCTCCATCTCATAGGCAATCAGTCTGTTGAGTTCGACTGCGTATTCCATTGGGAGTTCTTTGGTGAATGGTTCGACAAAGCCCATGACAATCATCTCTGTGGCTTCTGACTCGGATAGACCTCGGCTCATGAGGTAGTAGAGCTGTTCTTCTGAGATTTTTGATACTTTGGCTTCGTGTTCGAGAGCCACTTGTGAGTTGTGGATTTCATTAAATGGAATGGTGTCTGATTTAGAAATATCATCCATGATAATGGTGTCACACTCGATGTGGCTAATCGACTTGGCTGAGTTTTTCGCAAAAGTGACTTGACCACGGTAATTGACTTCTCCACCGCCACGGGCAATGGATTTGGACACGATAGAAGATGAGGTGCGTGGGGCATTGTGGATCATCTTGGCACCGGTATCCTGGACTTGACCTTTATTGGCAAAGGCAATGGACAACATGGTTCCACGAGCCCCTTCACCTTCTAGGTAAACCGCTGGATATTTCATAGTCGTCTTGGCACCAAGGTTGCCGTCAATCCACTCAACTGTGGCATTTTTCTCAGCACGGGCACGCTTGGTTACCAAGTTATAGACATTGTCTGACCAGTTCTGAATGGTTGTATAACGCATATAGGCACCTTCGTGGGCAATGATTTCCACAATAGCAGCGTGAAGGCTGGCCGTTGAGTAAGTCGGAGCGGTGCAGCCTTCTACGTAGTGAACACTTGCCCCTTCATCTACGATGATAAGGGTGCGTTCAAACTGACCTGTCCCCTCATTGTTGATACGGAAGTAGGTTTGAAGTGGAATATCCAGCTTAACACCTTTTGGTACATAGATGAAGGTCCCACCTGACCAAACCGCTGAATTGAGGGCAGCTAGTTTATTATCTGACGGCGGAACGAGTTTTCCAAAGTATTTTTTGAAGAGCTCAGGGTGTTCCTTGAGAGCCGTGTCGGTATCTGTAAAGATAATACCGTGCTTGTCGTACTCTTCCTTCATGTTGTGGTAGACCACTTCTGATTCGTACTGGGCAGAAGCTCCTGCCAGGTAAGCACGCTCAGCTTCTGGAATCCCGATGCGTTCAAAGGTTTCCTTGATTTTGTCTGGCACATCATCCCAGCTACGTGCTGGCTTATCCGACGGTTTTTGATAGTAAACAATATCATCAAAATCCAGTTCAGACAAGTCGGCTCCCCAGGTCTGCATAGGCATTTTCTTGAAGGTTTCATAGGATTTCAAACGGAATTCCAACATCCATTCAGGCTCGCCTTTGATACGGGACATTTCACGAATGACTTCTTCGCTCAAGCCCTTACCAGTCGAAGCCACCAGTTCCACGTTTTCATCATGGAAACCGAATTTGTATTCCCCAAGGTCAATCGGGGTTGGTTCAATTCTTTCTTCTGACATAATATAAGATACTAAGCCCAAAAAGTATGAAAATAACAGTTACGCTCTCTTCAATACTTGCTGGGCCTGTTCAATTTCAATTCCAATCAGAAACTGAACAATCCTTTCTGTATGATTTTCGTTTTTTGTTTATTCGATGGTGCTCAGTCAGCACTTTCACTGCGTTCGATTGTCTTCTTTAAGGCATTCCATGGAAGTGTGGCACATTTGATGCGTTGAGGAAATTTGGCAACGCCTGCAAGGAGCGAGGCATCTCCTAGATCCTTCTGACGTGTGTCTTCTTGGCCTTGGACCATTTGTGAGAAGATTTCCGCTAGTTCTTGAATCTGACTGATTTCTTTACCAAGGACTGCCTCGGTCATCATGGACGCCGACGCGGTTGAAATGGTACACCCAACTCCGTCAAAAGCGATGTCGGCAATCCGACCATTTTCAATCTTGACTGACAATTCAATCACATCGCCGCAGGTTGGGTTGTGGAGTTCTAGCTTTTCCACTCCGTCCAAACTTCCGCGGTGACGAGGCGACTTGGAGTGTTCAGACACAACTGCCATATAAAGAGAATCTAATCTAGATAGGGCCATTGAAAAACTCCTTTGTCTTGATAATTGCCTCGACCAACTTATCACAGTCGGCCTTGGTATTGTAGATGTAAAAACTTGCTCGCACGGTGGCTGGCACCTGCAAATACCTGAGAAGCGGTTGGGCACAATGGTGGCCAGCCCGCACAGCAACACCTTCATAGTCCAAGGCAGTTGCCACGTCATGTGGATGCAAGTCGTCCAAGTTAAAGGCGATAACTCCCGTCCGCTTGGACAGGTCCTGACTGCCATAAATGGTCAAGCCTGGAATAGCCTGCAATTTTGGAAAGACATAGTCAGCCAGTTCCGCCTCGTGGGCCTGGATAGCGTCCATGCCAATTTCCGTTAGGTAATCAATAGCTGCTCCCAGCCCAATGGCACCTGCAATGTTAGGCGTTCCAGCTTCAAACTTCCAAGGTAATTCTTTCCAAGTGGCTGACTGCTCATAGACAAAATCAATCATCTCACCGCCGAATTCAACAGGCGACATGAGATTGAGCAATTCTTCCTTGCCGTAGAGAACGCCGATTCCTGTCGGTCCTAACATTTTATGACCTGAAAAGGCATAGAAGTCCACGTCTAATTCTTGCACGTTGACGGCCATGTGGGGAACTGACTGGGCTCCGTCCACCACCAAGTAGGCACCGACTTCATGCACCAGCTCTGCTATTTCCCCAATAGGAACCACGCCACCTAGGACATTGGATACGTGGGCTAGGGAGACGAACTTGGTCTTAGAAGACAACAGCGACCGCAGGTGGTCCATGTCTAGCTCGCCGTCTTTTAGGGTCACATAGCGGAGCTTAGCACCTGTTTGCTGACAGGCTTGCTGCCAAGGGATGATATTGGAGTGGTGCTCTTGGACCGAGATGATCACTTCCTGGTCTGGCTGGAGAATTTCCTTTGCAAACTGAGCTACCCAGTTAAGACTGGTGGTCGTTCCTCTGGTGAAGAGGATTTCCTTGCTAGACTTGGCCTGGATAAAATCTGCCACCTTCTGCCGAGCCGCCTCGTAGCGAGCAGTTGCCCGTTCCGACAAGGTGTGAACGCCACGGTGAACATTGGCATTATCCCTCTGGTAATAATCCGCCAGCACATCTAGTACCTGCTGCGGTTTTTGAGTGGTCGCCGCATTGTCCAAATAGACCAGCGGCTCATCGTTAACAACTTGGTCTAGGATTGAAAAATCCTTGCGAATGCGTTCCAAATCCATATCTTATCTCTTTGTTAGTTTTTCTTCAATCACGGCAATCAGTTGGTCACGAACTTCCTTGACAGGAATTTCGGTAATGACTGCGCCAAGGAAACCGCGAACAACCAAGCGTTCAGCAGTTGCTCGGTCCAGACCACGACTCATGAGGTAGTACATATCTTCTGGATCTACCTGACCGATTGAGGCTGCGTGTCCAGCTGTGACCTCATTTTCATCGATAAGGAGAATTGGGTTGGCATCGGAGCGAGCCTTGTCAGACAACATGAGGACACGGCTTTCTTGCTGGGCATCTGCACCTTTAGCACCACGAACAATGTGTCCGATACCATTGAAGGTCAAGGTTCCGCTTTCTAAGATAACCCCATGTTGCAGGATGTGTCCGACCGAATTATGACCATAGTTGGTCACGCGGGTGTCAACACCTTGTACCTGACGACCAGATGAAAGGCCGACAACTTTGAGATTGGCATGACTGCCGTTTCCTTTCAATTCGCTGTCCAAATCGGCAACCACATTTCCTTCGTTGAGCAGACCAATCGCCCAGTCAATCGTTGCATCGTTTCCGAGGTAGCCACGACGGTTGAGGTAGGTATCCAAATGCTTACCAAGGCGGTCAATGGCCGCAAACTTGATTTGGCTACCAGCAAGAGCAATTACTTCTACAACAATATTGGCTGAAGTCGCTGCTGCTCCGTCACCTAGACTTTCAAAGCGCTCCAGGTAATTAAGCTTGGCATTTTTTCCTGCGATGATGAGGACGCGTTTGTTAAAGGCAACTGGACTGGTGCTGTCTTGGTAGAAAAGGGCCTCAACTGGCTGGTCGATTTCAACATTATCTGGTACGTAGAGGACAGCTGTTGCGTTAAAATAAGCTGTGTTGTAAGCCGCTAATTTGTGCTCGTCGTAGGCTACGGCAGCGCCGATGTATTTTTCAAGTACATCTGGAATGATGTCCATAGCCGATGCGAAGTCTGTAAAGACTACACCCTTCTCTACAAGGTCAACCGGCAACTGCTCTAGAACAGTTTGGCTGCCAACCTGTACCAACATAGGATTGTCACCGATGGCTGTAAAATCTGGAACTGCCCCGATTTCATCATTTGTAGCTAAGCTTCCGTCACCCAAATTCCAACGATGAAACTTGACCCGCTCGATAACCGGCAAGTCCAGCTCTGCTATTTTGTCAAAAGCCTTAAGACGCAGGTCTGTCAACCAAGTTGGTTCTGCCTGCAAGGCTGAAAATTCTTGAATTTTTTCTTTGGTCATAGCTTCCTCCAAAGACTTAAATGTCATCTTCTTTGTAGTCGATGCCAAGCTCTGCTGCAACTTGGACATATCCTTCTTTTTCCAAGCGTTGCGCCAATTCTGGTCCGCCTGAAAGCACGACACGACCTTCCATCATGACATGGACAACGTCTGGTGTGATGTAGTTGAGCAAGCGTTGGTAGTGGGTGATAATCATGGCACCGAAGCCTTCCCCACGCATAGCATTGATTCCTTTTGACACGACTTTAAGCGCATCAATGTCCAATCCTGAGTCAATCTCATCAAGAAGGGCAAAAGTTGGTTCCAACATGAGTAATTGCAGAATCTCATTGCGTTTTTTCTCACCACCTGAGAAACCTTCGTTGAGGTAACGTTCTGCCATTTCCTCTTTCATGTTGAGGAGTTCCATTTTTTCATCCAACTTGGTGATGAAATCACGGACAGAAATCTTGTCTTCATCTTCCTTACCAGCATTCATCGCAGCACGAAGAAATTCCGCATTGGTGATGCCTGGAATTTCTGACGGGTATTGCATAGCCAAGAAGAGTCCCATGCGGGCACGTTCATCGACTTCTAATTCTAAAATATTGACACCGTCAAACAGAATCTCACCTTGGGTCACTTCATAACTTGGATTGCCCATGATAGCTGCTGAAAGGGTGGATTTCCCTGTTCCGTTCGGTCCCATGATGGCTGCAATTTCACCTGTTTTAAGGGTCAAGTTCACACCCTTCAAGATTTCTTTGCCTTCAATTTCCACATGAAGGTCTTTGATTTCTAATACTGACATGCTGTGCTCCTTTTCATTTTTGTCCTCTTCAAAAACCACATTAACTGACCAAGCTAACTAGATACACCGATAAGACTCAACTTTGGCAGTGGGAAAGAACCCGACCATTCATAGGGGAGTTCGTCAACAAGTCTTTATTTCTAGTTGTTGAGCTGTTAACCACTACTGCGCTGAGATATTGACGCCAACTTTGAGAAGCGGTGCGGGGCTTGAGCCCAGCCTCTTTTCTTGTTAATGATGATTTTCAGAGAGTGTTAATCTATAAAATAGTCTTTTCTGACAATTTTAATTAACTATATCCACTATATTATATCAAAAAAAGAGCCTGACGGCTCTTATCTTGTTTAGAAAGATTCTTATTTTCTTTTTTTCTCTTCGTAGCACTTTTTATACTTTGCGATTTTTTCTTGACGGTAACTACTATTACCAATAAAACGAAGAAGGTTGAGCAAGGGAGTTCTATTGATACCAAAGATGCCAATCAATTCACAGAGAATCTCAATCCCCAGTCCCATGGTCACCAATAGGAGAATCCCCCCTATTCGACTCGAAACATTGAGCAAAAGAGAGGTCAGGGAGAATAAGAAAGAGATGGCGTAAATCACCAATACTGTGCCACGATGAGTAAGTCCCAGAGAGAGCAAGCGATGATGCAGATGCATCTTATCTGCTTCATAGATTTTTTGCCCAGACAATTTTCGACGAATGATGGCTACTACAGTATCCGTAATAGGCACTCCAAGAATAATCATCGGAGTAACCACTGCAACAGCTGTCGAATTTTTCAGTCCTTGAAGGGACAAGACTCCAATCATAAACCCAATGAAAAGGGCTCCTGTATCGCCAAGATAAATGATGGCGGGATTATAGTTATAAGGTAAAAAACCAACAATCGCCGCAACCAAAACAAAGATGGTTAAGGTCAAAAAAATATTGCTATCATGCAAAAAGAAATAAGACACAATTCCCATCGTTGTCAAGGAAATAATCGATACTCCCGAAACCAGACCATCCAGACCATCAATCAAGTTGACTGCATTCGTAATGGAAACAATCCAAAGGACCGTTAATAGAAAAGAGAGCCAGATAGGAAATTGAAGGAAAGGTCCTCCAAAAGGAATCTTAAAGCTATCAAAACGAAATTCCGTAAAAATCCAAATGATCGTCGCTGCAGCTAGAATACCAAACATTTTAGGAGCAGGCTTTAGCTCCTTGACATCATCAATAAATCCCGTAAGAACGATAATGCTGGATGCTAGGACCAGGGGCCAGATATAATGCAAGTAAGTGCCATGGTAATTGACACGGGTAACAATTCCTGGTAAAAACCATAGGACAGAAATGGTAAATGCCACAAAGATGGCCAGACCTCCCGCTGAAGGCATGGGCACCTTATTTATCCGCCGTGCATTGGGATTATCGACCGCTCCAACCCTCAGGGACATAAAACGAACCAAGGGGGTCGCAATGGCTGATATGACCATGGTTGTAATAATGACCATTATGTATTTTAGAGCAAAAGGAATCATACTGTCGGAACCTTCCTAAGCTCCTCGATTGCCGCAAGCGGAAGCATCAAAGTTCCGTGTTCTTGTAAAGCAGGTCTGGTCAACTTAGTATCATTGGTAAATTCCAACATCCGTGAGAGAATGTAGCCTGGATACTGCTTGGAACGATTTTCTACATTGATAAGAACGGTCAAGTAGTAGTGACCATCCATTTTATATAATTCCGATTCTTCTACTGGATAATCAACCGTACCAACAAAAGTAAACAGATCCTCTATCGTTGGAAATTCCAAGATATAGTAAATATAACGCTCCTGCTCCTCTTCATCTGCTTCTTCCTCTTGCTCTACCTCTTCCAAATGACGAACGGCTGTTGCATCCGGTGCGCTTTTCTCACGAACGGTTTGCTCCAAACTCTTGAAAAACTCATCTGGAGTCATACTTGCGACATCACCAAGTTCCGACAAATCTGTAAATTCATCGAAATTCAAGCTCTGATCCAAATCAGACTTGGTAACAAAGATGTCCACCCGATCTGGCTTCGGAGTCACACGAAAACTCAGCATACCGCTTTCTCGGAAAGTCATTGGTAAATCCAATTCATCCAAAACAGTATAGAAGAACTCCTCTGTCTTTTCTTGCGGAATGAGAAAGTCCGAAAGTTCCATTCCTCTCTCTTCCAAATCATCTAATTTTATAGTGATTTTCAAGGTTGAATCACTAATTTGCTTTACTTTCATAACTACCTCATTCATTGATTCATCAATTTCTTAAAATTGATTGATCATTTTCAATACTCATACATATCTTCCACCATTATACTAAAACCAAGCTCGAAAGACAAAAGAAAAGCAGGTCTCCCTGCTCTTAAAATAAAAATGTGATAAAGGCATAAACCAATAAAATCGCTCCTAAAATGATACGGTAGTAACCAAAAACCGTGAAATCATGTTTTTTAACAAAGTCTGTCAAGAAACGAATAACAACTAAGGATACCAAGTAAGCCGTCACACTAGCGACTAACAAGAGCCATACCTGATCCATATTCAGGCTATTGCCATCTAAGAAATATTTAACAGCCTTCAAGCCACTGTAACCAAACATGGTTGGAATCCCAAGGAAGAAGGTAAAATCTGCCGCCACAGATCGGCTGGTCCCCAAAATGATTGCTCCCAGAATGGTCGCACCTGAGCGACTAGTCCCCGGAACGATACTTAAGACCTGGAAACACCCAATCAACAAGGCAGTTTTATAAGACATTTTCGCTAAGTCCGTCACCTGTGGCTCTACACCTCTGTTACGGTTCTCAATCCAAATAAAGGCAATACCGTAGACAATCAAAGCAATCGCAATCGGTACCATAAAATTGAAGTGCGCTTCAAACCAATTATCCAACGGGACTGCAATTAGGATGGACGGAATACAGGCAATGACAACCTTGGCCCATAATTGCCAAGTCAATTGAATATCACGCTTGGTTTTTCCAGGCTGGAATGGATTCAATTTTTTAAAGTAAATAGTCATAACTGCTAGAATTGCTCCTAGCTGAATGACAATATTAAACATTTCTAGGAAGTTCTTACTTTGGTTTAATTTCACGAACTCTTGAACCAAAATTAAATGCCCAGTTGAAGAAACTGGCAACCATTCCGTTACCCCTTCAATGATTCCTAAAAATATAGCCTTCAACAATTCCAATAGCATAAAAAGCTCCTTTTCATCAATTCTCTACATTATATCATAAAAAAACCCCAAATTTCAAGTTGAAGTTAGCCACCCAAAAGAAATTCACTTGGCGACTTGTAGTCCAAGCATTTTTTAGGGTAGTTGTTAATCCAATTTTCGATAAAAGCGACTTCTTTCGGAGTCGTTTTCTTGGTTCCTTTAGGTAACCATCTCCGAATTAATCGATTATGATTTTCATTTGAACCTCTCTCCCA
>NZ_JAIJZO010000014.1:0-61452 GCF_019754115.1 Streptococcus sp. 2018110
TCTACCCAAAATCGGTAAAACTGTTTATGCTCTATCATTGTAACACCTTATCAAAAAATTTCAACATAAGGTGTTGCTTTTGTATACACTTTTTACACTAAACTTTAGTCCAAAATAAAATAATTTCTTTATTTGGATTACGAGACTCAAAATATTTTTCGTCAAATACCTTGATGGACTTGACAAATGGTAGAAAAAAAGCATCGGATTCACAAGCCGATGCTTTTTGTTATAGTCTTTTAGTTTACTTTTAGTACTAGGCAACGAGCTGCAGACAGTACTGGAGTACGGCAAAGCGAGTTAACGAAGTAATAAAAGAAAAACTAAATGACTATATTAGAAGTTCAACAAAGCCAAGAAACTTTCTGCTTCAAGTGATGCGCCACCAACAAGCGCACCGTCAACGTCTGGACATGCCATGTATTCAGCAACGTTTGATGGGTTTACAGAACCACCGTATTGAACGCGAACCTTGTCTGCAACTTCTTGACCGAAATCAGCAGCAACAACGTCACGAACAGCTTTACACATGTTTTGTGCATCATCTTTAGTAGCTGATTTACCAGTACCGATTGCCCAGATTGGCTCATAAGCAATAACAAGTGATGCTACTTGTTCAGCAGTCAAGTCTTTCAAAGCTGCAGAAACTTGTGCACCTACAAATTCTATTGCTTTACCAGCTTCGTAAGTTTCAAGTGACTCACCACAACAGATGATTGGAGTCAAACCGTTACGGAAGATTGCATGAGCTTTTTTATTAATATCTTCATCAGTTTCGTGGAAGTAATCACGACGCTCTGAGTGACCGATAACAACATAGTTAACACCCATTTCAGCCAATACTTTTGGAGATGTTTCACCAGTGAAGGCACCAGCATCTTCAAAGTAGCAGTTTTGAGCAGCAACTTTCAATTCAGAATCTTTAGCGAACCACAAGAGGGCATTCAAATCTACAGCTGGAGCTGCGATAGCTGCTTCAATTTTGTCGCCTGCAGGCAATTTTCCTGCAATTGCCTCAACGAAAGCTCGTGCTTCTTGAGGATTTTTGTTCATTTTCCAGTTACCGGCAATGATTGGTTTACGTGACATTTCACTTACCTCTTCTATATTTATTGTACAAGGTACATTATAGCATAAACTTAGCTAAGATTAAAGAATTTCTGTGCATTTTATGAATACTTACAGAAAAACTCTCTACCCGAAAGTAGAGAGTTACAATTAAGTTGTCTGACTATAATTGTTATTTCTGGGAACTCAATCGAATTAAGCTTCGATTTCTGTAACCATACCTGAACCAACAGTACGTCCACCTTCACGGATAGAGAAAGTAGTACCTTGTTCAACGGCGATTGGGTGGATCAATTCAACGTCGATAGTAACGTTATCACCAGGCATTACCATTTCAGTACCTTCTGGCAATTTGATTGAACCAGTTACGTCAGTTGTACGGAAGTAGAACTGTGGACGGTAGTTGTCGAAGAATGGAGTGTGACGTCCACCTTCTTCTTTAGTAAGGATGTAAACTTCACCTTTGAATTTAGTGTGTGGGTTGATAGAACCTGGTTTAGAGATAACTTGACCACGTTCGATTTCATCACGTTGTACACCACGAAGAAGCACACCAACGTTATCGCCGGCAAGACCTTCGTCAAGTTGTTTACGGAACATTTCAACACCAGTAACAACTGCTTTAGATTTTTCTTCTTGAAGACCAACGATTTCGATTTCGTCGTTGACACGAACAGTACCACGGTCGATACGTCCTGAAGCTACAGTACCACGACCAGTGATTGAGAATACGTCCTCGACTGGAAGCAACAATGGTTTGTCAGTGTCGCGTTCTGGTTCTGGAATGTACTCATCAACTGTGTTCATCAATTCCATAACGATGTCTTCGTACTTAGAGTCACCTTCAAGAGCTTTAAGAGCTGAACCTTGGATAACTGGAAGATCATCACCTGGGAAATCGTATTCTGAAAGAAGGTCACGGATTTCCATTTCAACCAACTCAAGCAATTCTTCATCGTCAACCAAGTCAACTTTGTTCATGAAGACGATAAGGTGTTTAACACCAACCTGACGTGAAAGAAGGATGTGCTCACGAGTTTGTGGCATTGGACCGTCAGTTGAAGCTACTACAAGGATCGCACCGTCCATCTGAGCAGCACCAGTGATCATGTTTTTAACGTAGTCCGCGTGTCCTGGAGCGTCGATGTGAGCATAGTGACGTTTTTCAGTTTCGTACTCAACGTGTGCAGTGTTGATAGTGATACCGCGCTCGCGCTCTTCTGGAGCAGCATCGATAGACGCATAGTCTTTAGGTTGGTTAACTGATGAAGGCAAGCGACGTGCCAATACAGTTGTGATAGCTGCTGTCAAAGTAGTTTTACCGTGGTCAACGTGTCCAATTGTACCAATGTTAACGTGTGGTTTACTACGATCGTATTTTTCTTTTGCCATTTTGGTAAAAGCCTCCAATAAAATATATTTTATAGATAGACAGTAGGCAATACAGTCTAACTTTACCTTACTATTCTATCAAATTGTAGCAGAATTGCAAGCATTTTCTATCGTTTTTTATTTTATCCATTTTCTGCAAGGGCTATTAGCTTCGCTCATAACTTTTTTTATCATCCCATTTTAACCTATTACTCAACTAAAAACACCTCACTTCCGTAGGAATATTGATGTTACCATAGCTACAAGGTGCCACAAATACGAGACTACTGCAACAGACCTTTCTCCGTTCAGTCATCCTACGACTCCCTGGCAAGCCTCTTGCTATAGGTGTTGAAAATATATTGACTATTTTCACTTAATGATGCAGTTGATAATAAGGCTGAATAGGAATGGACGCGCCAATACTAGAAGAATAAATCCAGTCCTTGCCTTCCAACTGAGCAAAGTCTTCTGCTTTTCCTGTTAGGATAATGCCTGCGAACTCCAACCGATCAATCTCTTCTTGTTTGGTAAAGTCGGTGTTACCAAACTTATCAACAAAGGCTTGCAAGTCATCCACTGGTATGTCCAAATACTGCGCTCGTTTCTGATCTCCCGATTCTAAGAACTCTTTCATATAGTCCATACCTGACATATAGTCTCCAGGCATATCCGAAAAGACCAGTTGAATATCCTCTGGATCTAATCCCAAAAGCTGCTCTGGACGATAGTAATGGGTACTCTGCTTCCCTTCTGTCCCTATCCAATACCAATTTTGCTTGAGGTTGCTAGGAATCATCTCCTTAATCTCTGCCAAGCTGTACTTCTTATCAAAGGAAATAGCCACTTCTACTAGCTGACCACTCATTTCTCTTAGATAAGGCAATTCTTTAGCAATCTCTGACTCACTCCACACGATCTGATTCTTATTGTAAAAAACAGGTACCTTGGTATTGGTTGTATGATCATATAGGTATTTGAGGGTATTCCCAGGTATATGCTGGGCAAAGTCATAATGACTATCAAACAGGTCATAGTAAATTTCGTGCTGACCAAAAGCCATAGGAACACCGTCTAAATCCTTGTACAAATTGAAGTAGAGTTTTCCAGAAACATAACTTGTGCTTTGGATTTTAATGCCATCATGATTTATATTTGGATAGGCGATTTCCATTAGCATCGTTTGTTCCCACACCTCACGACCTTCTCGTGCACCGACAATTATTTTTACGGTTTGAACGCCAATAAGCATTAAGATGAAACCGATGAGCGATGATAGCCCTATTGTTTTCCATAAATTCTTCCGCTTACTCTTTTTTGTCACTTCTTCAAAAGTCTTCATAGTCATATCCTCTCTCTTCTAATGCTTTCCTTAACTGTTTGCGTCCTCGGTAAAGGCTGATTTTCACCCAACTTTGACCAGCACCTAAAATATGCGCAATCTCCTTGATACTCATATCTTGGAAATAATAGAGGTCAATCACCTGCTGGTACTTACTGGGCAAACCTTCCACCGCTTGATAGAGTTCCTCATAGCCTTCTTGGTCATAGACCAAAAAATTTTCAGGCCTAAAAAACTCCTTTTGTAAAATTTCATGGTAGCGCTTGTCTCTCCTGTATTTGTCAATGTAAGCCCGAACTGCAGAACGGTAAAGCCAAGCTCTTAGTTTTTCGAAAGGAAGGACAATATCAGATTCAAGCAATTTGACTAGAACATCTTGAGCAATATCCTGACTGTCAGTTGGGCTGGCTCCTGATTTTTGCAGATAGTAGGAAATCTCCTCAGCAATACCAATGACTTCTTTTTCATATTGATCAAGTTTGATACTCATCTCCTCCTTTCACTAATAAAACGAATAAGGGATAATTTGGTTACGCTTTCTTATAATTATTATATATTTTTAGAATAGAAAAAAACAACCTCCGAAGAAGTTGTTTTATGCCTATTAACCTGAGTTGCGCAAACCTGTCGCCACACCATTGATGGTAATATGAATGAGATTCTCTTGTTCTTTGCTCAATTCTCCACGACGAAGACGATGAATTAATTCAATCTGAATATAGTTGAGCACATTGAAATAAGGCATGCGATAATCAAGACTGGCTTTTAGGAACGGTAGTTCTGCTAAAAGCTCATCATTTTGCTCGATTGATAAAATGATTTCTTTGGTCAACTGCCATTCATCTAAAATAAGATGGAAGATATTTCGTACCTCTTCGCTTTCACACATTTTAGCATATTCAAATGCGATATTCATATTGGATTTAGACAATACCATATCCACGTTTGATAGAAGTGAACGGAAGAATGGCCAGGATTCGTACATTTTTTGTAACTTAGACAAATTATCAGGGTGCTTATCAATAAAGCGTTTGAAACTTGAACCAACTCCATACCAACCTGGCAACATAACACGGTTTTGTGACCAGGAGAATACCCATGGAATCGCACGCAAACCACCGATTTCTGTGATGGTTTTTCGAGCCGCTGGACGTGAGCCAATGTTCAGACTTGATACTTCACGAATTGGACTAGCGGCAAAGAAATAATCATAAAAATGTGGATTATTGAACACAAGATCTCTATAAATACGATAGCTATCTGATACAATTTCATCCATGGTTTCGCGATAGCCATCGATTTCATTTGGATCGGTAATCATTTGTGTGACCATACGGTCAAGCGTTGCAGATACCAGCATTTCTAAATTATAGTAGGCTGCGTCTTTGTTACCGTATTTATTGCCTATCACTTCGCCTTGTTCTGTCAAACGAAGTCGGTCCTTGATGGAACCAAATGGCTGAGATGTAATCGCATCGTAGGAAGGACCACCACCACGACCAACAGTACCACCACGACCGTGGAAGAAGGTGATGTTTACTCCGTAGTCTTGACCAATTTGCGTCAATTCATTCTGTGCTTTGTAGAGTGTCCAGCCGGAGGACAGGTAGCCACCATCCTTGTTGGAATCTGAGTAGCCAAGCATGATTTCTTGGTAGTATTTATTGCCTGCAATCCAACGTTTCGCTAAATCTAATTGCAGATATTGACGCATGGTATCAGGTGCATTATCTAAGTCCTCAATTGTCTCAAAAAGTGGAACAATCTGAACACGGGCCTTATCGACATCTACTAGACCAACTTCTTTTAATAGGACAGCTAATTCCAGCAAATCAGAAACACTCTCCGAGTGTGAAATAATATGTTGCTTGATGATTTCCTCACCTAGCTTATCTTTCAATTCACGCGCAGCAGCAAAGATAGCCAATTCTTTTTCTAGTTGTTCTGACTTTGGCATATGCGTTGCAGAAAGAATGCGTGGATCAGTTTCCAACTGTTTCAAAAGAACATGGCATTTAGCTTCCTCAGATAAACTGGAGTAGTCTTCTACGATACGGGCAGAAGCCAATAGTTCCGCAACACTTGCTTCATGAATAGAAGAATCTTGGCGCATATCGATACTAGCTAGGTAGAAACCAAACGCTTCAACCGCTTCAAGTAATTCTGTAAAATCACCTTTCAATAGCGCCATAGATTTATTTTCAATCAAAGATTGTTTGATGGCTAATAAATCAGCTTTAAACTCGGCTACATTACTATAGCGAACATCTGACGGCTTATTGTGAACTAAATAATCTCTTGTGTTTGCAAGTTTCATCTGAATATAGTGAAAAGCACGACGATAAGGCTCATTTTCACGATAGACAGAACTATCTTCAGATAAATCCGCCAGCATCTTAACCGCTGTAGATACATTTACAATGGAAGTTGAGAGCGAAAAATTCCGATAGAGTTTATAGAGTTGCTCATCGTAATAATTCATAATGACTTCACACTGAGTCAAGGCTGACAACTTCAAGGTCTCTGCAGTAACAAATGGATTTCCATCACGGTCTCCCCCAATCCACATCCCCATTGTAATTGGACGAGGATTATTTAAGGCGATTCCTTTCTCAGCGGCTAAACGTTTGTATTCCCGCTGCAACTTAGTGACAGCCTTAATAAAGGAAGAATTGTAATACTCCATAACGTTTGTGATTTCGTTGGTTACCTTCAACTTCTTCTCACGAATCATATCCGTCTGCATAATAATTTCAATGTAACAACGGAGCTCATCTTCCCATTTGTTTTTATTGAGCAAGCCCAATTTTACATCGCGATAACGACGAAGCAACTCATGAATATGCTTGGTTAAATCAAGCATAGACTGACGTTGAACCTGAGTAGGATGGGCTGTCAAGACTGGAACAACATTCAACTTTTCAAGGATTTCAGCTGCATTTTCTTGTTTGGAAACCATATCAATTGTTGTTGAAATCTTACCAAGATAATCTTGATCAATATTGTTTTGGTGATTGATTTCATAGGCCAAGTCAACATCTTCTGATATATTAATCAAAAGTGGCAAAACAGCAAAGTATCTAGAAATAACTGCTAGTTCATCATTATTCAACTGACTGATAATAGCAATCAATGCCTGATAATCATCCTGACGAGACAATTGAGATAATTCTACAATTTTAGCAAAAGTCTCTGCAGGTATCATTTGAGCTGCTACTTCTTCCAAAATAGATGTTAGAATCGTTACTTCTTCACGGATTGCTTCCTTGTTGTTATAGTTTTCTAATTTTTGAATAGCCATCTCCTACCTCTTTCCTATCTCTAAATTAGCGTACGCTCTATTTCTTCTTCAATTAATCGACGTTTTTCACTAGCATCAATATTCAGAACAAACCCTATCCCGATGGAAATAATCAAAAGACTCGATCCCCCCTGTGACAAGAAAGGGAAAGTTACCCCCGTTGCAGGAATAATTCCTGAAATTCCTCCGATATTGACAAATGTTTGAATCAGAAGCATACCTGCCATTCCAAGTGCCATCATCGCATTAAATGGACTACGAGCACGGACGCCTACAATAATAATTCGAATAATCAAAAAGAACAATAAGGCTAGAATTAAACTAGCTCCGACAAAACCGAGTTCTTCAATGACGATCGAAAACGCAAAATCGGTGTGGGCCTCTGGTAGATACCCCTTTTTCTCAATCGAATTTCCCAAGCCACGTCCAAGCCATCCACCGTTACTCATCGCATAGTAAGAATGAGTCAATTGAAGACCTGAGTTGGTGGCATTACCAAATGGATCAAAATAGGCAGCAAAACGACGAGCAATATAACCAAAGAGCGGAATTTTTTCCACCGTTTCTACACCCAAAATACGAATCGTTCCTAGAATAACTGTTGAGGCGGCCACAATTCCCAAAACCGCTGTTGAAAACCAGCGATAGGCAATCCCACTCACACTGATCATCACGACCATAATCAGCACAATAATCGTCGCATTCCCCAAGTCTGGCAGTGTTGCAACTAGACCAAGGAGGAGCAGACTGACCACCCGCCAATCTGTAAACTCTTTCGGAATCCAACTTCCTTTAATCAACGATACATAGTCATAAGTCCGAATATCCGCCTGTTGTTTTGCAAACTCATGTGCCAGATACCAAATGATTATTAATTTCAAATATTCTGCCGGCTGCAAGGTTCCTGCAATCGGCAGAGGAATCCAGCCATGAGCCCCGTTAATCGGAGGAAACAACCGAGAAATAGCTAACAGAAATACTTCTACCAAAATAACCGAATAGATAACGGCTTTCTTGCGTAAAAAACTTAATTTCATACGATAAATCGTATAGATTGCTACCAAGCTGACAACCCAGAATCCTGCCTGGTTAATCACTGTTCTAAATGGATTTCCACCATTAATAATTTGCGTAGCACTGGTTGTCGAATAAACCATGACCAACCCAATCACCGATAAGATGAGATAGGGAATCAGTATGGAGTAATTCAACAACTGGCGTTTGTCAATCTTCATTGCTTATCCAACCTTCTTCGAGTATAGCTCTTATTATAGCATACTTTGTATAAAAATACTTATCACTTTCTAAGTTGCTCTGCAAACATTCGGAACTAACTTTTGTCAACAAGAAAAAGGCCGAAGCCTTTCATATCTATTCAAATGTTTCAAGATAAAATTCAATTTCATCCCCATTCGCAACTGTAAGGTCTTTCGCCCCTTTATCAGCCATTTGGCCATTAACTTTATACATCCAGTATGTATTGGTACTCGCATCTTGGCTAACACCATCAATTTCTGTTATCAAACCATTGTCTTCTACAATGTCATGATGTTCTTTAAGTACATCCATGACACTATCACCTTCTTCCGCAGTAACTTCCTGACGATTCTCTTTGTCCTTGGTTGTAATCTGCAAAGTGACTTCAATAGCCGAGTTGCTCTGTTTCTCAGTAGTGTTTGTACAAGCAGCCAAGAAGAGCGAGAAGACAACCGTCAACATAATACTAATTTTTTTCATTTATAAAATCTCCTAAAAATATAATCAATAATTGGATAAAACAAAACTGTTGAAGCAGCGTGTAAACTATCAAAGACTAGACCATTAAGCCAGAAGACGATAGGGGAAATCCCAAACTGTGTAGCAGATAAAAAACTTATCGTTAGCCCATACAAAAAGACAAGAATCCCCGCCAGAAGACTCTGTAGCCACAAGGGAATGCTCTCTTTTTTGATAGAAGGACCAATTGCCAACCACCATATAAATTGGATGAAAGCAAAACTAAGAACTTGCCACAAAACAACTGTTCCAAATCCAAAAAGCAAGCCACTCCCTACCATCGCTAGTATCATCAATGTCCAGCTCTCCAGCAAACTGAAATAGGACAGAACAATGAGGAAAATAGCCGTAAGAGGCTTTATATTGGGAAACGGCCCAAAAACCACCCTTAAAACAATCGTCAAAGAGGACAGAACAACTAGCTGACTAACACGTCTTACTTTTTCACTTTTGTCATGCATACCAATTTAGCCTACCTTATTCCCTTTATTATGTCAAGTTCAGATAATCTTTTACTATTTCTTGAATCGTATTTTTTTGATTTTTTCATGATTTTACGGTAGAATTGAGGAGATGAGAAAGAAACTAAATCCGATGATTGTTGTTGGTTTTTTCCTATCCTTCTTTGCTCTTATTTTCATCACTGGGGTGACTGGAAATACTGTAAATAAGACGGAGGTAGCTAACGAACCCGCAGTCACACAATCAAACACCAGTACAAGTTCTAAACCAACAAATTCTAGCTCAAGTTATTACATTGCAAATGCGCTCGAAATGAAACCTATCGTCGACGTTTCTGCTTGGCAGAGACCTTCTGAAATTGACTACGATACCCTTAGCAAAAACATTTCTGGCGCAATCGTTCGTATTCAAAGTGGATCACACACTAAAAACGAAAATACAGCGACTGATAAAAACGGGTTAGATAAATCCTTTGATACCCATATTAAAGAATTCCAAGCAAGAAATATCCCTGTTGCTGTCTATGCCTATGTCACGGGAAATAGTATTGAGAGCATGCAGGAGGAAGCTCGAAGCTTTTATAAGGCCGCAAATAAATACAAGCCGACCTTCTATTGGTTAGACGTTGAAGAATATACCATGGATGATATGAATGCTGGAGTGGAGGCTTTTCGAAAAGAGTTAGAAACTCTCGGTGCTAAAAACATTGGAATTTACGTTGGAACCTATTTCATGGAAGACCACAGCATCAATGTGGATAAATTCGATGCAGTCTGGATTCCTACATATGGTGATGATTCTGGCTACTACAATGCCGCTCCAAATACTGATTTGGATTACGATCTTCACCAATACACATCACGTGGGTATGTCAACGGATTTGAACACCATTTGGATTTAAACCTCATTACCACACTCAAAGATCCTAACGAAGTTTATCAGAAACTATTTACAACACCCGAATAAAATGATACAATTTCACTAATTACATATACACAAAGGAGTGCTTCGGCTGAGATCGCAACTGCGAAATCCTCGAACCTGATCTAGTTAAAACTAGCGTAGGAATTGTGTGCTTTATAGAATGATACTATACTCTGCTATAAAGACTCCTTTGTTGACCATCTACAAAGGAGTCTTTTTATGTCCGCATCAAAATTATCCATCCTAGCCGAAGTCGCTATCTTTTCTGCAATTGCCCTCGTCTTTGACAAAATCCCGCTCTTTACAATGCCCCAAGGTGGATCCGTGTCTTTAGTCATGCTTCCAATCTTACTGCTTGCTCTACGCCACGGACTAGGGGTGGGTGTTCTTACTGGTAGTATTGTCGGAACCATTCAACTTTTCTACGGTGGCTACTTCCTAAACGTTTTTCAAGTTTTTCTTGACTATGCACTTTCTTACGCCGGAATTGGTTTAGCAGGTTTAGTAGCCCCCACCCTATCCAAACAAAAAGATCTAAAAAATGCTACTCTCATCATTACTCTGGCTAGTTTTCTAGGAGGAAGCATCCGATTGATAGCCACCTTCTTATCAGGAATTATTTTCTACGCAGACTACGCTCCAGATGGTATGCCTGTCTGGTTCTATTCCTTTACCTACAATATCAGCTATATTCTTCCTTCCACTGCAATTGCCTCTATTCTGCTCATTTTACTCTATAGAGCAAGACCAGGTTTTTACAATCTTTAACCAAAACTGCCTGCTGGATTTTATCTAACAGGCAGTCTTTTTAATTATTTTTACTTGCTTTATGCTATAATAGGAGCGTTATAATACATTTTGGAGGAAATTATGGCTTCTTGGATTTCAAGAATTATTAAAGGTATGATTATCGCACTCGGCTTTATCTTACCTGGTGTCTCTGGGGGAGTACTCGCTGCTATCCTCGGAATTTATGAGCGACTAATTGGATTTTTAGCAAATATTCGAAAAGATTTCAAGGAAAACTTTCTTTATTTTGTTCCTGTAGGAATCGGTGGAATTTTGGGAATCGCACTCTTCTCTTTCCCTGTTGAATATTTATTGCAACATTTCCAAGTCCCAGTTTTGTGGGCCTTTGCAGGAGCAATCGTGGGAACTATCCCTAGCCTGCTTAAAGAATCAACTCAAAAGAGCAAACGAGATAGCATTGATTTGGCTTGGTTGATTGGGACATTCGTCGTTTCTGGTCTCCTACTTTACAATTTAAGCGATCTTGTAGGAACGCTTCCAGCAAACTTTGCAAGTTTTGTCTTGGCAGGTGCCTTGATTGCTTTAGGGGTACTTGTTCCTGGACTCAGCCCTTCAAACTTGCTATTAATTTTGGGGATCTACACGCCAATGCTAAATGGTTTCAAATCACTTGATCTATTCTGCACCTTCCTACCAATCGCAATCGGTGGCGTTCTTGCAATGGTTGCATTTTCAAAAGCAATGGACCACGCTCTGAAAGTATACCATTCACGTGTTTATCACTTTATTATTGGTATCGTCTCATCTTCTACTCTGCTAATTTTGATTCCACAAGCAAGTAATAAAGAATCAATTTCCTATGCTGGAGCGAACTTTGTTACATGGATTGCTGCTATTGTCCTATTTATACTAGGCGCATGGTTAGGGCTTTGGATGAGTAAACTTGAGGAAAAATATAAATAATGGCAAAAAAGGTTAAAATAAAGAAAACCTTGGTGGACCAAATACTAGACAAGGCTAAGATCGATCATGATAGCCTTGTTTTAAATGCCTTCGAAGGTCAACTTCCACCAGGAATTGAAGAACACGAAATTTACAAAACACTAGCATTAACTGGAGATAAAACTGGACCAATTATCGGCATTGTTCCCATCACAGAACACCTGTCTGAGAAAAAATTAGCCAAGATCTCTGGCAATAAAAAAGTGAGCATGATTCCGCAAAAGGACTTGGAAAAGACAACTGGCTACGTCCACGGTGCCAACAATCCCGTGGGCATTCGTCAGAAGCATAATTTCCCAATCTACATTGATCAATCTGCCCTTGAACTCGGCCACTTGATTGTCTCTGCTGGTGAAATTGGTCGGTCGATAAAAATTGATAGCCAGGTTTTAGCTGATTTTGTAAAAGCTGACTTTGCCGATTTGATCGAGGGGAGGGACTAGACTTGAAAATCTACTTTGTCCGTCACGGTAAGACCGAATGGAATTTGGAGGGACGCTTTCAAGGCTATTCTGGAGATTCGGCTCTCTTGCCCGAATCTTATCAGGATTTAGAAAAACTGGGCAAATACCTTGCTGAAATCCCCTTTGATGCTATTTATTCTAGTGATTTGCAGCGCGCACATAGCACTGCCGTAGAAATTGCCAAAGCCAATCACCATTGCCAAACCATTCTAACCACGCCACAACTACGTGAATGGAATTTTGGGACGCTAGAAGGAAGCAAGATGGCAATTTTTCGTGCCATCTACCCCAAACAAGCCTGGGCACTCAAACATAATCTAGCACGATTTAAACACGATGTCTTTGATGCCGAATCTGTCCATCAGGTCATACAGAGAATGGTCGATTTTATCCAGTCTCTTCAAGAAGAAAACCTGGAAACAGTCCTCATCGTCAGCCATGGTGCCTTTCTAACCGCTTCTATCCATCGCCTGCTTGGTTTTCCACCAGCCCAACTGCGTCACCGAGGTGGTTTGGATAATGCATCGGTTACTATTTTAGAAACAAGCGATTTCGAAAACTTTACAGAATTAGCTTGGAATGATACCAGCTATAAAGCAAAACAGTAGAATTTTCTGCTGTTTTTTCCTATCCTATTAGCAATTTATACTGATTTTTTCTCTCTTCTATGATAAAATAGAAATAACAGACTTTGGAGGAATAAAATTTTTATGTCAACTGAACATTTTGAAGAATTAAATGACCAACAGATTGTCCGTCGTGAGAAAATGACGGCTCTTGCCGAACAGGGCATTGACCCATTTGGAAAACGTTTTGAGCGTTCTGCCAACTCAGCTGAATTGAAGGCCCAGTACGAAGACAAATCAAAAGAAGACTTGGAAGAATTAGGGCAAACAGCTATCATTGCAGGCCGTATTATGACCAAGCGTGGTAAGGGTAAGGCAGGTTTTGCTCACATTCAAGACCGCGAAGGCCAGATTCAGATCTACGTTCGTAAGGATGATGTTGGCGAAGAAAATTATGAAATCTTCAAAAAAGCAGACCTTGGTGACTTTATCGGTGTCGAGGGAGATGTCTTCAAGACAAACGTTGGTGAGTTGTCTATCCATGCTCGCAAGTTGACTCACCTTTCTAAAGCGCTCCGCCCATTGCCAGAAAAATTCCACGGTTTGACAGACATCGAGACCCGCTACCGCAAACGTTATTTGGACTTGATTACTAACCGCGAGAGCTTTGACCGCTTTGTGACCCGCTCAAAAATTATCTCAGAAATCCGCCGTTACCTTGACGGACTTGGTTTCTTGGAAGTGGAAACACCTGTCCTTCACAACGAAGCTGGTGGTGCTGCAGCTCGTCCATTCATTACCCACCACAATGCCCAAAACATTGACATGGTGCTTCGTATCGCGACAGAACTCCACCTCAAACGCCTGATTGTCGGCGGTATGGAACGCGTTTATGAAATTGGTCGTATCTTCCGTAACGAAGGTATGGATGCGACTCACAACCCTGAGTTCACTTCCATTGAGGTTTACCAAGCCTATGCAGACTATCAAGACATCATGGACTTGACAGAAGGTATTATCCAGCATACTGCCAAGGCTGTTGTCGGTGATGGTCCAGTGACTTATCAGGGCACTGAAATTGCTATCCATGAGCCATTCAAGCGTATCCACATGGTTGATGCTATTAAGGAACAAACTGGCGTGGACTTCTGGCAAGAGATGAGCTTCGAGGAAGCAAAAGCCCTTGCAGCTGAGCATAAGGTCCCTGTGGAAAAACACCATACAGAAGTTGGTCAAATCATCAACAGCTTCTTTGAAGAATACGTTGAAGCAACTCTTATCCAACCAACCTTTGTCTATGGTCATCCAGTAGCCGTATCCCCACTAGCTAAGAAAAACGATGAAGACCCACGCTTCACAGACCGCTTCGAGCTCTTCATCATGACCAAGGAATACGGAAACGCCTTTACAGAATTGAACGACCCAATCGATCAATTGGAACGCTTCGAAGCCCAAGCCAAGGCTAAAGAACTCGGTGACGACGAAGCGACAGGCGTTGACTACGACTACATCGAAGCCCTCGAATACGGTATGCCACCAACAGGCGGCCTCGGAATCGGTATCGACCGCCTCTGCATGCTCCTGACAGATACCACTACTATTCGGGATGTACTCCTATTTCCGACTATGAAATAAGCTAGAGTAACCTTCTAGTATTGTTGCCACTAGGAAATACCAATCGCTTTCCAGTTTCTTGGCGATTGGCTGACAAGGTCTGCTAGACCTTGTCACTCCTGACGATGATGTAAGTTACTGTACATTAAGTAAGTACTATTTTGAAATACAAAATATCTAACACAAGTAACAGCTCTCGGTTCATCCCAAGAGCTGTTTTAGTTTGCTTAGGAGAATCTGGATAAAAAAGAACACTGACAACAGAAATTGTGCTGTCAATGTTCCTAGATTGTACTTTTGTTAAATCGAGTATTAAGAATACAATTTCAATGAAATTATAAATCCAATCTATGTAGAAAAAGAATATTATTAGTATATGAATTAAAACAGGTTCTATATACAAGCGAAATAATGATTAAAACCATCTTTTATTCATTTCTTTAAAGAATTCCTTGTTCATTGGAAAACCAGAACTTTCACCAATGATTGAATCGATTCCACAATATGGACATATTGCCGTTCCTCTATAATCTATTTTTGTATCTTCAATTATCCATTCATCAATTTCAGCAGGGGAAAAAATTTTCAAACAATAAAAACACCCACATACTCTATCATTTTCCAATTCAGGTTTATGATTACTGCTGTAAAAATGAGCCTGTCCAAAATCATATTTATCCGTCATAGTCTGCTCCTAAATCTTATTTTATGATTTATGTGGGAGAGCTGTAAAATCACTGTGATCATTTACAAAGCTATACATTGGAATGCCAACTCCATCTTCTGAAAGATTCTCAAATAGCGTTTTTAAGAAAAACTCTATCCATTCCATCGATGGCTCCACTGCATCATCACATTGTGGTGCCAGCCAAAGTTGAGATACGGGTTCCTTACTACTTAAATCTATTGCAATTCCAATCATCATATCATAGAAATCAAAAGAGGCATAAAAAGCCCTAACATTTTCATTAGAATTTTCGATCTTTAATTCAGGCGGAAGATCCATCATCGTAATCATCATATGTCCTGTTATTTTACCATTTTCAGCTTCAAACTTATCAAGTATCCCTTGCTTACGAAGAACTTCTTCTGCTAAGAAAAAACTTTCCTTATCTACTAACACTATCCCATCTCCATTAAATACTACTATGTTCATTATAGCATTTATTATCCGCTCATGCTAACTCAATTTCAAAAATTATAACGCAAAAAACTTTGCCATTTTCTTTCCTCTCCAACACCACAAAAAATCCCAACCACTTGGTCAGGATTTTCAGGAGATTATGAAAAATATTTAGGATTGACTATAGTATAGCTCTTCCTATCAACTCTCTCATCAGTCTTGGGACTGATTCTCTTCTTTTTTTGCAAAATAATCTCGGACAATTGGCGCGACTTCTGTTCCGTAGAGTTCGATAGCACGGAGGACATCTTCATGTGGCATAGAGCCGATTGGGAGATGGAGGAAGAAACGGTCCAAGTCAAGTGTTTCAATTGTCTTAATAATTTTTTCAGCGACTCGTTTTGGATCTCCGACGATGGTTGCACCTTCGTCTGTCAGGGAGTAGAGATATTGCGCCTTGGTCATCTCGCTCCAATGTGGGCGGTCTTTAGCGATATTGTCCGTAATTACTTTGGTTGGATGATAGTATTCTTCCACAGCCTTGTCATGGTCGTCTGCAATCCAGCCCCAAGAATGGGCTGCAACTTTCGTTTTCTTTGGATCATGACCTGAGTTGCGGGCAACCTTGCGATAAGCATCGACTAAAGGTTTAAAGCGATGGGCACCTGCACCAATGACAGCATAAACAATTGGCAAGCCTTTCTTAGCAATCTTGATGGTGGATTCTACATTGCCCCCAGTTGCCACCCAAATGGGAAAATCTTCCTGAACAGGACGTGGATAGACTGGCTTATTATCGACCGACTGGGTAAAATGCCCATCCCACTTGAGATTGGTTTCCTTGTCGATTTCCAGAAGCATGTCCAACTTTTCATCGAAGAGTTCTTCATAGTCATGGAGATCATAGCCAAACAAGGGGAATGACTCCGTAAAGGAACCACGACCCGCCATGATTTCCGCTCTGCCATTTGACAAAGCATCAATGGTGGTGTACTGCTGATAAAGTCGCACAGGGTCCATGGAGGAAAGGATTGAAACTGCTGATGTTAGCTTGATATGCTTGGTATTGACGGCACCAGCTGCCAGCACAATCTCAGGTGAAGAAACCGCAAAATCTTCTCGGTGATGCTCCCCAATCCCATAAACATCAAGCCCCACCGCATCAGCTAGTTCGATTTCTTTGACTAGCTGGCGAATCCGCTCGTCGTGGCTGTAAGTTTCCCCTGTTTTTTCTAGTGGAGTTGTTTCGCCAAATGTTGAAATACCTAATTCTACCATGATGTGTTCTCCTTTGAAATCACTATTTCTTAATTGATGCGTTTATTTTATCTCTAATTAGTGATACAGTCAATTGATTTGCTCAAAAAATAAAACGACTAGGAAAACCTAATCGTTTCAATAGATTATTCATAGCGCAAAGCTTCAATTGGATCAAGCTTAGATGCTTTGTTAGCAGGTAGTACACCAAATACAATACCAACTACCGCTGAGAAAGCCAGACTTCCCAGAACAACTGGAATTGAAACTTCAGCAGTTATTCTTTCTCCCATCGCCTTGCTCACATTGAGCAAGAAGACTATTGTTTGGGCGATTGCGAGACCGATTGCTCCACCAAGAGTAGTCAAGACCATGGCTTCTATCAAGAATTGCATCAAGATATTGCCTCGGGTTGCTCCAAGCGCTTTTCGAAGGCCGATTTCACGAGTCCGCTCAGTTACTGATACCAGCATGATATTCATGACACCGATACCACCAACCAGCAAGGAGATACCTGCAACAGCACCGATAAACAGGGTAACACCAGACATTTGAGATTTAAACTCCTCCAACATGGCTGACATATCATAAATCTCATATCTCGCTTCTTTCAATCCAGTCGCTTTAGTCAAGTAATCTGCAGCGGCCTGACCAACTTCTGTTGCCCGAGTAACATCTTCAACATGGACATAGATTTGAGAATTCTCTTTCATGCCTGTTTCAGCAGCCAGCTGCGTATTAGTCATGACGGCATTTCCGCCTGAATTCATTCCATAAATAGCTGTCCCTGCTTTTGGATCTTTGTAAACCCCTATTACGAGATAAGCATTGCTATTGACACTAATCGTCTGATTGAGAGAGTCCTCTATAGAACCAAACAACTTCTCAGCTAGTGCCGTATCTAGCATAATCATACGTGAAAAACGACTATAATCGTTAGCTGTAAATTGACGACCAGCTAAAATTTCATATTCTTTCACAGCAAAGTAATTCTGACTGACACCAGTAATGGTGACATTCTCTGCTTTTTTATTGCCTGAGCTGACTTCAGCCATGTTACTGATACTGGAATAATAGCTCGATACACCATCAATCTCTAGCAATCCTTTTAAAGTAGAATCCGTCAAATCTGGCTCTTCTTCTAAGATTGGCTCTTCCGTCGATACTGTTCCAAATGGACCGAAGGCTGTGCTTGAGCTGGAGAAGGCAGTAAAGTAAACTTGAACATTATTTTGATCGCCAGCTAGAGACTTTTCTATGCTCTTGGACATCCCTGTACCCATGGCAACAATAATGACAACTGCAGCCACACCGATGATGATACCTAACATCGTAAGAAGAGACCTCATTTTATGAGCCATAATAGATTTGAGGGCGAATTTCCAATTTTCCATCTAAACTCCCTCCCTTCGACTATCTTCGGTAATCACTCCATCACGTAGGACGATTTTTCGTTTTGCGTAAGCAGCAATCTCAGGCTCATGTGTAACCATGATAATGGTCTTTCCTTCATTATTCAACTCCGTCAGAAGTTGCATAATCTGCTCACCTGTCTTAGTATCTAGGGCACCTGTAGGTTCATCCGCTAAAATAATAGCCGGAGTATTGACTAGTGCACGCGCAATAGCCACCCGTTGTTTTTGACCACCAGACAATTCCGATGGTAAATGCGTCATCCGCTCTGCCAACTCAACTTTTTCAAGATATTGTTGAGCTAGTTCCTTACGTTTGCTTGATGGAACTCCAGCATAAATCAAGGGTAATTCTACATTTTGAAGGGCATTGAGTTTCGATAATAGGAAAAATTGTTGGAAAACGAAACCGATTTGGTCATTCCGAACCTGAGCTAATTTTTTCTCAGAAAGTTGACTGACCTCTTCACCTTCTAACCAATAGTTTCCTGAACTGGAACGATCTAAAAGCCCGATGATGTTCATAAGGGTTGATTTACCTGAACCAGAAGGTCCCATAATGGCAAGAAATTCTCCCTCTTCCACTTCTAAATCAATATCCTTTAGAACTCGGAGCTCTTGATCACCATTTTTGTAGGATTTATTGATATTCGTTAATCTAATAAGCTGGTTCTTCATTGGCTTCAACCTCTTTGCCATCTTCGAGATCCGGAGTCGGAATGGTAATAACCTTATCACCTACTGCTATGCCAGCAGTCACTTCCTGGTTCAAAGCATCTGCGTTTCCGAGAGTGACTTCCACTTTCTTAGCTTTCCCATCAACCAGGGTCCACACATAGTTTTTATCTTCTTCTGGCACAACTGCGGACACCGGAATTAAAATGTTTTTACTTGTATTGACAACCTCAATATTTACAGAAAATCCTTGCTTCAACTCACCTAATTCACTAGTTAGAGCTGCCTTAAATGGATATTTAGCACCTGAACCACCAGTTCCTGTTGTAACTGCGGCACCAGCTTGATCACTAGATGGGTAGTTTGAAATATAGGTAATTTTTCCTGTCCAAGTCTTATCAGGATACACCTTGCTAGTCAGCTTGACCTCTTGATCCACTGCAATATTAGCCAAATCGTATTCTGTCAAACTACCTGTTACTTGCAAACTACCTTGGTTTACAATATGTACAACTGTCTGGCTAGATGTAGAGTTCTTAGAAACAGCCTTATTCACTTCAACAACTGTACCAGCAACGGTGCTAGTTACTGTCGCTTCAGTTAAGGCTGTATAGGCTTTATCAACCGCAGCTTGAGCATCTGCGTACGAATCATTCAAGTCTGCCAACTGCATATCTACTGAACGTTGTGCAGTAGCAGTTGCGGCAGCATCTGTTTCTGCATCACCAGTTGTTTGAACAGTTTGACCATTGGTTCTTAAGTCTTCAATTTGGCGACCAATCTTATCACGACCACGAACAGCAGTATCCAAAGCAGACTGCAACTCTGTAGCATCATAGCGAATCAAAGGGGTGCCTACTTCGACCTGAGTACCTGGAGCAACTAGAACCTCACTCAAATCTCCCTTAGAAGGATCATAGTAAACATACTGCTCATCTGCTGCTGTAATCGTTCCTGTAAGTAGCGTTGAGGAAGCAATCGACCCCTCTTTAGCAACGGTATAGGTCATACTCATGGCTACTTCTTCTGAAGATGGTGACGACGTTAGCATATTGCTAAAAATTAAGGCCCCACCTACTAGGGCAACTGCGACTACTCCAAGGCCGCCAAACAAAGCAATTTTCGCTTTCTTTGTCTTTAACATAACAAACTCCTTTTCTTTATAAAACATACTTATTTTGTGTTGTCTATATAATACACAAATACAAGAACAAATGCAAGTTTTTTCCTAACTATTTTATAAAAAGTTCGGCAATTTTCCCACTTACATTTTTGTAAGGTAACGTAGCGGATTTTTGATTGACACACAAAAAAACGTTACAATGAATATAGTTACTGATTTTATTGGAGGAAATTTATGAAAGTGTTTGATATTATCGCTATCGGAGGCGGAAGCGGAGGCATCGCTACCATGAACCGAGCCGCTATGTACGGTGCCAAGGCAGCAGTTATTGAGGGAAGCTATCTAGGAGGGACCTGTGTTAACCTTGGCTGTGTACCCAAAAAAATTATGTGGTACGGTTCTCAGGTAGCAGAAGCCATCCAGCATTATGGACCTGAATATGGATTTACTAGCCAAGAGGTGACCTTTGATTTTGCCACCTTGCGTAAAAATCGCGAAGCCTATATTGAGCGTTCACGCGCATCCTACGGTAATACTTTTAACAATAACGGAGTAGAAGTTATCCAGGGTTTCGCACGTTTTGTGGACAATCAAACGGTTGAAGTCAATGGTGAGCTGATTCGTGCAAAACACATTGTCATCACAACTGGCGCCAAACCGGCAGTCCCTGCTATTCCTGGTAGTGAGCTAGGGATTGTATCTGACGATGTCTTTGCATGGGAAGAATTACCTTCTTCTGTGGCTGTGATTGGTGCTGGTTATATCGCTGTGGAAATGGCCGGTCTCCTACATGGACTCGGTGTCCAAACTGACCTCTTTGTTCGTGGCAATCGCCCTCTTCGTAGCTTTGATACCTACATTGTTGATGCCTTGATGGAAGAAATGCAACGTACCAACCTTCCACTCCATACCGGGAAAACTCCTGTCAGTCTTGAAAAAACTGATGATGGACAAATCCAGATTAACTTTGCTGACGGTAGTAACCATATTGCTCAGAAGGTCCTTTGGGCAATTGGACGTAAACCAAATATTGACAAACTCAACCTAGAAGCAACTAGTGTTCAACTTACTTCTTCAGGACATATTTCTGTCAATGAATACCAAGAAACAGCTGTACCAGGTATCTATGCCCTCGGTGATGTGACTGGTGAAAAAGAATTAACACCCGTTGCAATCAAGGCAGGTCGCCTTTTGGCAGAACGTTTATTTAACAATAAACCAACCGCAAAAATGGATTACACAACCATCCCAACTGTCGTCTTTTCTCACCCCGCTATCGGAACAGTTGGTCTAACTGAGGACGAAGCGATTGCCCAGTACGGCCAGGACAATGTAAAAGTCTATACTTCAGCCTTTACTTCTATGTACACTGCCCTAGAAAACAACCGCCAAATGGCCAAGTTTAAATTAGTAACCGTAGGAGAAAATGAAAAAGTCGTTGGTCTGCACGGCATTGGCTATGGTGTCGATGAAATGATTCAAGGATTCTCAGTTGCTATCAAAATGGGAGCTACAAAAGAAGAATTTGATGCCGTTGTCGCCATCCATCCGACAGGTTCTGAAGAATTTGTTACTATGCGTTAACTCAATTGAAAAAGTCCAGACATGAAGGTCAGCACTGTCTGGACTTTTTCTTATGGTAATATAGCAATTGCTCGCACTGGTGAACCCGAAGCCTTCTCCCAATGAGGAAAAGCGATTGAAATCAATGCGCCTGTTGGTGGTACCTGATCCAAGTTTGCCAATACTTCCAACTGATAAATATCTTTTGATAGGAGATAGTATTCTTCTGGTAGACTTCCTCCGTGTTTGGCTGCAGATACTCCTGAATCGGTATCCAATGTTTCATGACCAACTGCTTTCACCTGACGTTCTTCAATCAAATATTCTAGAGCTTCATGACTCCATCCTGGTGTACGTTGAACTCCATCTTCGTCTAGATTACGAATGGCATCTTGACTAGGCCAGCGCTTTGACCAATCCGAACGAAAGGCAACAAAAGATTCTGGCGCAATCGGGCCAGATTCAGCCTCAAAGTCTAAAATATCCTGCTTAGTTATCTCATAGTCATTATTTTCTATAACAGCAGCAGATTTATCAATAACGTAGAGTGGCAGGAGTAAATCTTTCAAATCAATCTCATCAAGATAACGAGCTCCTTCTACAAAATGAATCGGGAGGATCAATATGGGTTCCATACTGCCCCACAACCGTAAATTGTTCGACAAAGAAGCCATCCTTATGAGTAAATAGGGCTTTCTTTTCGAGAGCTGGTAGCGCAGGGAAATGCGGGCTCTTTTCATTGATTTGGTGAGTCAAGTCTACCCAAGTTTTAGATTTAAGAGTACGGTAAATATCAAGTAATTCTGTCATAGAAATCCTCACTTTCTTTTTTTATTATTCTAGTATAGGTATAGGTTGTTTTACATATAATTTGTTGTTTTTTACTATATAAGTTTCTTATTAGCTGTTATAAAAATCACCTATAGAGTTGTTACAGCCGATGAAAGAGCATTGACTTTCTTATCCAATCTCACTATAATTTTTGTTAACCATAAAATTTTAAAAGGATAACAAATGAAAACAACTTCTATCAAATCACTTGTTTATATCGCTATTGGAACAGCCTTAATTTCCACCCTTTCACAAATCAGTCTGTCTATTGGACCTGTACCATTTACATTACAAACCCTGGCTATCGGCTTAGTAGCTTGTCTATACAAACCCAAGGAGGCAATTACAAGTGTCAGCTTATATCTAGTTCTTGGCGCTATCGGTTTACCTGTTTTTTCCGGTTTTTCTAGTGGCTTTGCTGCACTCACAGGACCGACATCTGGCTTTCTATGGGGGTTTCTACTCTACACTATCATCACTTCTGCCCTCACTAAATCAGACTCCTCACCAATTACAATTTTTCTAGCCTGCCTACTTGGAACAAGTATCTGTTTCCTTCTCGGCTGTTTTGTATTTAAGCTAGTTTCAGGTGCCAGTTGGACTGACACTATCGGATGGACTGTTCTGCCTTTCATTCTTCCTGATTTAGCTAAAATTACACTAGTCATGATTTGTCATCGTTTATTGCAACCTGTTATCAAAAAAGAAGCCTATTTTGCTTAGGCTTCTTTCATTTATTTATTAGCAAACGCATCGAGTAAAACTTGAAATTCCTCATTGCTAAGAGTGATCCCTTTCCCCATCTTGGTATGGTCAGGACTCCAGGTACGGATGTCATACTTGGCTGGTGCGCCATTAAAAGATACTCGATTAAGCTCCTTGGTCCATCCTTTATCATTTTCAGATAAGACCAATAATTTTTCTTCAATTTCAAATGTAAATTCTGCCATTTGTTACCTCCTCACTTATCTATTCGAAAAAGCTTGTCATTTTTATAAAAATTAGATAATATAATTATATCAAGTTTGAAAGGATTATGCCATGAAGAGGTTTTTAGAAGTTATTTTCGAGCAGATCACCGTCTTTTTAGAACATGGCAAAGCTCCTAAGTCTATTGAGCCAGATAGCAAGGAAGAAATCAAGAATAACTTGGAGCTGGCTTTATATAAAAAAGCTGCAGTCCATGTCATCTATGGTGATCGTAGTTTCACAGGTGACATTGTGAAATATGATACCAATCGCCAACGGATTATCATGAAAAATTTTAAACGTCAGGTTACCAGCATTATAAAAATCGAAGACATAAAAAAAGTTACCTTGGTTCCAGATAGCATCAAGACTTCTCAACAACAAACAAAAGGCTGAAATTTCAGCCTTTTGTTTGTTTATGCACGAATAGTTAGGGATTGCCCATCTTCTTGATAGAGGTTGATGAGACCTGATTTGCAGGCACGGATCATGTCGCCAGGATAGATTTCACGGTCCAGCTTAATAGTTAAGAGTTCCATCGGCTTGTTGGCACGGTCAATCTTTTCTCCATTTGAATCATGCAAGTCCTGAATAGTCGTTTCAAAATGACGGAAGCCTGGTCCGTAGAACTCCACTTGGTCGCCCTCATTGATAACATTGCGTTGGCGAATGGTGGCGGTCATGGTTTCCTTGTCAAAGGCTACTACTTCTGCGATGAATTTGTATTCTGGAATCTTACGGCGGGCTCCAAAGAGCTGCTCATTTTCACTCGGCGGGCTATAGTAGAAACCTGTCGCCAATTCACGTTGGGCAACCTTCCACATTTCATCAATCAGATCTTGTTTGATTGCTTCAAACTTTTCTGGGCTTTCAAGATAGGCATCTACCGCCGCCTTGTAACAGTTGGTTACGGTTGATACATAGTGGACAGATTTCATACGGCCTTCGATTTTCAGGCTATCGACCCCATTTTCAATCATGTCTGGAATATGGTCGATCATACACATATCCACCGCAGACATGGAGAACTCCTCTGGGATTTCCCCTTTAATCGAACGACGTTCTTCGCCAAATGGGAGATCATAGAGATTGTACTTCCAACGACAAGACTGAGAGCAGCCGCCGCGGTTGGCATCGCGTTTGCTCATGTGGTTGGAGAGGACGCAGCGGCCTGAGTAGGAGATACACATGGCTCCGTGAACAAAGGCTTCAATCTCCACGTCTGTGCGTTTGCGGATTTCAGCCACCTCTTCCATGGTCACTTCACGGGCTAAAACGACACGGGTTAAGCCCAATTCTTTCCAGAACTCGAAGGTTTCGTAGTTGGTGGAGGAGGCCTGTGTAGATAGGTGAATTTCAAGACCTGGTGCTTCGGTTGCACAGATAACGATAAGGGCTGGGTCGGAAACGATAACCGCATCCAAGCCCATGTCTCGTAGTTCACGGAACCAAGCTCCCGCTCCTTCTTCATTGCCTTCGTGGGTGACCATGTTGGCAGCTACATAGACCTTGGCTCCACGGGCATGGGCATATTCGATTCCTTCCCGCATCTCATCCATGGTAAAGTTCCCTGCACGGCTACGCAGACCGTAGGCCTGGCCACCGACAAAGACAGCATCAGCACCATAATCAATGGCTACCTTCAATTTCTCCAAAGTCCCAGCAGGTGACAAGACCTCGGGACGCTTTAATGTTTTTGACATAATAAACTTCTTTCTATTTGCAGGATAGAATAACGATGTTGTTTCATTCGGAAACTTGGGGCAGAGCTAACTCTGCCAGGATAGAGTAAGTAAAATAATAAATATATGATTAAACTGAAACTTATTTAACCTTATTGCGGTCAAATTCGTAGAAGCCTGTATCCAAGCCACGTTCAGCTGGATGGAGCTTGCGCACCTGTTCATCCAAAAGGAAGGCCTGATCATAAGTGAATTCGCCTTTTTCAATCAAATCTCTTGCTTGAACAAAAAGCTTAACAATTTCAACAAAGTTCTGACCAGGGCAATAGATACCATCAAGTTTCCAATTATGATAACCATGTTCATCTAATTCTGACAGCTTGGTCATCATATCAATGTCATTGTTGATAAAGATATGGGTACCATGCTTGTCCTCAAAGATAGAATAGTGGCTATCTGGGTCACTCGGCTCAGCTAAGAAAAGTCCACGTCCACGTGACAAATCTGTCTCATCAGCCTTTGTAAAATTGTAGTAATTCTGTAACAAGGTTCGTTTAGAATGGTGAATAACAGAGGCACCGTAGACCAAGATTTCCGCTGGCATTTCCAAGTTCTTAGCAATATCAAAGAGTTCTTCTGATGGAATCTCTCTTGCCAAAACAGCCTCTACTGCTCCATGATCTTTCCAAAAGTTAATCTGACGGCTGGAAGTCACAAAGACAGATGTATCATAGATTAGCTTGAAATTGTAGCCATCACGTTTATTGATATAGAAAATTCCAGTATCTCCGACAACCAGATAATCAACCTTGATTTCCCTCATTAGCTCCATGAACGGTTTGATATTGTCCATCATATCTTGGTGCATGAGGGCATTGGCAGCGACCGTCAATTCCTTCCCAGCGCTATGAACTAGCTCTGCTATTTCCCTGAGTTCATCATAGGTAAAATTTGTTGGGATGCGAAGGGCATGGTCCTCTTCCCCAACATAAATACGGTCAACTCCTGCTGCAAGCAGTTCTTTGACCTGCTCAATACTTTCAGCTGTTGCTGTAATGATAATTTTTTCCATAAAGATAATTATATCAAAAAGAGAAATATCTGATAAGTGACTACCTGTATTTTAATGTTCAGACTTTTCTAATCTTTCTCTTGTAACATTATTGTAATATAAATGACATAAAAATTCAGCAATGTTATGGTATTCTTTAAGGAGCAGAAAAGGAGACGATATGGCATTAAGACACTATCAGTCCCATGAGTACCAGTACGAAGAGTATATCCCGAAAGAGAAAAAGGCTAATTTTCAAACCTATCAGGCAAAAAATACCAATAAAGAACGTCTAAAGGAATTGTTGTTTTTTGTTAATATCGCATTTTTTAGTTTGATAACAGTCATCGCTAGTTATGTCTATCTATCCATAGGCATTCCTGTTTTTATTGCCATCATATTGGCAAGTGCGACGGGTTTTCTTGGACTACGTTTGGTTCAAATTGGGCTAAAGAAGAAATTTAAACCCAAACAAGTTATAAGAAAAAATGAATAATGAATTATAAAGGCAGAGAAGTTATCCTCTGCCTTTTTTGAATGAACTACTGCCGTCTGCAAACAATTGATTCTCTGCACCTCTTAATATAGTCTGGTAATTCTCTATTTTATAATCTAAACGATCTAGAGCTTGCTGAATTTCCGACAAGCGTGACCGCAATTCTTCCTGTTCCTCTTTTAGTAAATCAATCCGGGCTTCCACTGTACTATCTCCAGCCTGCACCAAGCCCATATACTCAATCAAGCGCTCAATAGACATACCCGCACTCCTAAAACAGCGAATAAATTCCAAAATGGCTACATCATTTTCCGAAAAGTCTCTTACTCCAGAAGATTTTCTTGCAATTTTGGGAATAAGTCCTATCCGTTCATAGTAGCGAATGGTATCTGCCGATAGACTGGTCAACTGACTCACTTCTTTGATATTCATTCCGAGTTCCTTTCTTTGTTTTCGCTTATTATACACCTTGAAGTCCACTCCAAGTCAAGCCATTTTTAAAAAATCTGGGAAATCCCAGATTCTTGCTTACAAATATTCTCCCTTGACAACGAAGAAAGTGCCACGAATTTCGCCTGCTAGTTTGGAGCGTTGTCGGGCAAACTTGAATTTACCTTCAAATTCTTTGGGAATATCAATGCCATCTGACAATTTGAAACCGACCGCTCGTTTGCCTCCTTCTTCTAGCGTATAGAGGACATTGACAGCCAGGCCATTGTCATAAAAAACAAATGACCAGAGAATACCGTCTACCTCAAGCTAAGCGACATTGAGTGGAGTATAAGGAAAAACCATATCCCGCTCTGCCAAGACCTTCTCGATGAAGGGCAGGATTTCAGGCTTTTCTTCCGGCGTAAAGACCACGAACTCCTGCTTATATTTGTTCCAGAAATAGCGGGCTTCATTGGCACGCAGACCGGCCAAGACTTCTGCGACTGGGCTGGTTTCCAAGCCCGTCGTTTCGACTTCTTTGAAATTAACTGTGTAGGACATTGTTTCTCCTTTAGTAAAAAAGCACCCGAAGGTGCTAGGTAAAACCTCCCTACCGACTTCAGGTTCGAGGTCGGTAGAAAAATTCATTAGGCGTTGAAAGCGTCAGTCAACTGTGGCACCACTTGTTTCTTACGTGAAACGGCACCTGCAAGGAAGGCGTGGTTATTTTCCAACTTGAAGTTGAAGGCTGCTTCTACCTTGTCCATGTTGCTACCGAGCGCAAGGATTTCAGAGTTTGAGTTAACGATGTCTGTAATCATCAAAACAAAGTCAGAGTAACCATTTGCTGCTGATGCCGCTGTCATAGCTGCTTCGATTTCTGCTTGGCGTTCCAAGACTTCTGCAATGTCCACTGTGTTGACTTGGGCTACACGCACGTCATTTCCGTTCAAACCAAAGGTTTTTGCATCGATGTCAATCAATTCTTCTGCTGACTTGCTGGCAAGGTTGGTTCCTGCTTTCAAGAGTGCCAAGCCGTATTCTTCCAAGTTCACACCAGCAATTTCAGCCAATTCAGCTGCTACTTGTGGATCTGTTGCATGAGTAGTTGGCGATTTGAGCAAGAGTGTATCTGAAATCAAACCTGATAGGAGGAGACCAGCCACTTCTTTTGGAGGTGTTACTCCATTTTCTTTGAAGGAACGGTAAACGATTGAAGATGCTGAACCTACTGGCTCCAAACGCATGTACAATGGATTTGCGGTTTCAAAGTTTGCGACACGGTGGTGGTCAATAACAGCTGCCACTTCCACATCCTCGATGTCTGCGATTGATTGTTGGAATTCATTGTGGTCTGTCAAGATGACTTGGCTAACGCCTTCTGCCTTAGCAGACTCAACCACGCGCGGTGCAGTAACACCAAAATAGTCAAGCGCAAACGCTGTTTCTTCATTTGGCGTTCCAAGTGCAACTGCTTCCGCATCACGACCAAACACTTCACGCTCCAAGTGAGCCCAACCGTATGATGATGCAATGGCATCTGTATCAGGATTTTGGTGACCAAAAACTAAAAATTTAGACATGTCTACAACCTCATTTTTCTAATAATCTCCTACATTTTACCATAAATAGAAAGACTTGTGAACATGGACGGGTCGGGATTTGCCAAACGTTTTCAAAAAGAGTAAGATAGAAGGTAGCAATACAAAAGGAGAAACATATGAAATTTTCAGACTATACCTATGTCCGTCCAGATTATGAAGCTATCAAGGCTCAATTTTCTGACCTGACAGACCAGTTGGCTCAGGCAAGTGACTTGGAAACAACTCGTACACTTGTGGCAGCCGTTACCAAATTACTCAACTTGGTCGATACCCAGTACAACCTCTGGATGATCCGCCATACTATCGACATGAACGATGAGTTCTACAATGAAGAAACCAAGTTTTGGAATGAATATTCGCCACTTTTTGAAGAATTGACCACCAACTACTACCGTGTCATTGTTCAGACGCCGTATAAGGAAGAGCTGTCAGACATCTTGCCTCAAACCTTCTTCATGCAGGCAGAAAACAAGCTCAAGACCTTCTCATCTGATGTGATTCCCTTGTTCCAAAAGGAAAATGGATTGACCGATGAGTACAGTAAACTGATTGCTGGTGCAGAGATTGATTTCCAAGGTCAGACTTACAACCTGGCACAAATGGGGCCATTCGGTCAATCAACTGACCGCGAGGTCCGCAAGGCTGCATCTGCTGCCACAACTGCCTTCTTTGAAAGCAAGGAAGCTGATTTTGACCGTGTTTACGATGAATTAGTAAAAGTCCGTACAGAAATCGCCCACAAACTTGGCTTCAAGGACTATGTGGAATACGGCTACCTCAAGATGAACCGTTTCGACTACAATCGTGACATGGTCAAGGTGTACCGTGAAGAAATCCTCAAGCACATCGTACCGATTGTGCAAGATTTGCGTCAACTCCAAGCCAAACGCTTGCAAGTTCCAAGCCTCAAGCACTACGACCTCAACCTTGAGTACTTGGATGGAAATGCTGTTCCTCAAGGTGACCCTGACTTTATCGTCAGCCAAGCCCAAGACATGTACCGCGAATTATCCGCTGAAACGGGCGAGTTCTTTGATTTCATGATTGAGCATGAACTCTTGGATTTGGTCGCAAAACCAGGAAAAAACAGTGGTGGCTACTGTACCTATATCCCTGACTTCAAGAGCCCATTTATCTTCTCTAACTTCAACGGAACCAGCGGTGATATTGATGTTTTGACCCACGAAGCAGGTCACGCCTTCCAAGTCTATCGTTCCCGTTGGATTCAAAGTCCAGAAGTTGTCTGGCCAACCTATGAAACCTGTGAAATCCACTCCATGTCTATGGAATTTATGACTTGGCCGTGGATGGACCGTTTCTTCAAGGAACAAGTAGATAAATATAAATTTACCCACTTGGCAAGTGCCCTACTCTTCTTGCCTTACGGTGTCTTGGTGGACCACTTCCAGCACGAAGTCTATGAACATCCAGAAATGACACCTGCAGAACGCAAGGCAACTTGGAAAAAACTCCAAGACCTCTACTTGCCAGACCGTGACTATTCCGAGTCAGAAGCCCTCAACCGCGGTATCTTCTGGTACCGTCAAGGTCATATCTTTGCTAGCCCATTCTACTACATTGACTACACCTTGGCCCAAGTTTGTGCCCTCCAATTCTGGAAACGTACGCAAGTAGATCACGATGAAAATGCTTGGGAAGACTACATCCGCATCTGTGATTTGGGTGGCACCAAGTCCTTCTTGCAAGTGGTTGAAGCCGCAAACCTCCAATCACCATTCAAAGAAGGTGCCCTCGAAAGTACCGCCAAAGCTGCGGCCGATTGGTTAAATGCAGTTAAGGATGATGAACTATAAAACGCAAAAATCTGAATGAATCAAGTGACTCATTCAGATTTTTTTGATTTGACAAAGTTGATGTATTTATCCCCAAATGTTTCGATTTGCTCCAAGACCAACTTAAATTCCTGGCCAATCTCACTCAGTTCATATTCCACTTTTGGTGGAACTTGGGCGTAAACCTTACGCATAATCAAGCCGTCTTCTTCTAATTGCCGCAACTGCTTAGTCAAGGTTGCTTGGGAAATCCCTGTTAATCGACGATGCAATTCATTAAACCGAATCGGTCCGTCCTCAATATGATGCAATAGCAAAATATTCCATTTCCCTGATAACACTGTCTGCGTTGCCAAGTAAGGACAGGCATAAACATTTTTTGTATGATAATCAGGCATCAAACTCCTCCTTTTTTTCCTTGAATCGCCACATTACTTTAGAAAAAGATAGTGACTATTCCAAAAATACCTACTTGTATTTTGAACTGTATTTGCTACAATCATACCATAAACTACGAAAGTAGGAAAGAATTTTCTTAAGAGGAGGATATATGTCTCTTATCTCAACTTTCAAAAAAATCTTTACAAAGAAGGAAGAAAAACAAATGAAGAACATCTTATTTATCGTCGGTTCATTGCGTGAAGGTTCATTTAACCACCAAATGGCTAAACAAGCAGAAAGCATTTTAGAAGGTCAAGCAACTGTATCTTATCTTAACTATAAAGAAATCCCGCTTATGAACCAAGACCTTGAAACACCAGTCTTGCCAGCTGTCCAAGCTGCACGCGATGCCATCATGGCAGCAGATGCCATCTGGATTTTCTCGCCCGTTTACAACTTTGCCATCCCTGGCACTGTGAAAAACTTGATTGACTGGCTCAGCCGTGCCCTTGACTTGTCAGATACACGTGGTCCATCTGCCCTTCAAGACAAAATCGTTACCGTATCATCTGTTGCCAACGCTGGTCATGACCAAATGTTTGCTAGCTACCAAGCTCTATTACCATTTGTTCGTATGCAAGTCGTAGGTGAATTTACAGGTACAACTGTCAACCCAGAAGCATGGGGAACTGGAGAATTGGTCTTGTCAGAGGAAGCCATTGCCGGTTTGCAGACCCAAGCTCAAGCATTGTTGGAAGCTTAATGCCTATGTACAATTCCCAATTTGAACTGGGCCATGTCGCCCTCAACGTCCGCGATTTAGAACTCCAAAGCCTGTTTTACCAACAAGTCTTGGGGCTCCAAGTCCTCTCCCAAAGCCCTAACCAGATTGATCTTGGCGTTGAAAAAACCACCCTTGTCCGCCTAATTCAAACAGAGCAGAAAGACGAAGTCAGCCATAGCTACGGTCTCTACCACTTGGCCATTGTCCTACCAAGCCGTGAAGACTTGGGTACCATTTTCCGCCACTTTATCGACAATAAGATTCCCCTCCAAGGCGCCAGCGACCACGGTTACAGCGAAGCCATTTACTTAGCCGACACCGAAGGCAATGGCATCGAGATTTACCGCGACCTACCTCAAGACACATGGGATGTCCGCCCAGACGGCCGCATCGTCGGCATTACTGAGCCTATGGATGCAGAGGCTATCTATGCTTTAGGAAAAAAAGCTGACGCTGCCTATCAGATGCCAGCTGGCAGTCGCATGGGCCATATCCATCTATCTGTCCGAGAAAGCGCAGCTTCTAGCCGATTTTACCAAGAGGTCCTAGCTATCGAGGATAAATTCTCCGTCCCATCTGCATCCTGGTTAGCTTCTGGCGACTACCATCACCACCTAGCTGTCAATGAATGGGGAGGAAAAAATCTGAAAACCAGAAAAGAAGGCATGCCAGGACTTGCCTACTATACGGTCATTTATTCCAATCCAGAAGTATTTGAAGCAACCTTGAATCGTGCCATTGCTGCAAACCTAAACCTTCAAAGACTAGACAATAGCGCAGCCTTTGTTGATGTGGATGGCATAAAAACTAAGCTTGTTTTAGAATAATACGAAAAAGGAAGTATCTAGCACTTCCTTTTCTTTGTTTATTTGATTAAGCCAAGATCATATTTCATTCCCAAAATCCGTTTGACGGATTGGTCAATTCGCTCCTCTGTAATAGTTCCAGCCTTTACTTGTTCGATAATATAAGGAATTTGACTGGCATAACTTGAAGACAAAATCATATCTGTCCCAGCTTGAATGGTCTGCAAGGCACCTGTATCTTGATCTACAAATTGGACCAAGCCCTGCATATCAAAATCATCCGTCATAATGACCCCCTCAAAACCAAGCTCATTCCGAAGGATTTTATTGATTTCAGGTGAAATAGATGATGGGACATTATCAATGGCAGGTACGATATTGTGGCTAACCATGATAGAGTCTGCACCTGCTTCAATCCCAGCTTTAAAGGGGAGAAAATCATTGGCACGCAAATCTTCTAAACTTCGGTTGTCATAGACCAAATCCGTATGCGAATCAGCATTGTCCCCATAACCCGGGAAATGTTTCAAAGTCGAAGTAAACTGTTCTTGCTTTAACAATTTGACCAATTGACCAATATAGTCTGCGGTGGTTTTCGCATCCTGCCCAATGGTCCTATCGTAGATAAAAGATGATGGATTGGTGGATAAATCCGCAACTGGGAAGAAGCCTGCATAGATTCCCTCTTCCTTTAAAAGACTGGTCTTCTGCTTGGCATCCGACAAAATCGCCTCAATGCCACCAGCTTGGTACAATTCCAAAGGTGATGCAAAAGGTGTTTCCAGAAGTTGACTAATCCGCGTTACCGTCCCACCTTCCTCATCTGAAGCCATTAATAGCGGCACTTTTGAAAGTGATTGATAAGAAGCAATCTCTTCTTTAACTTGCTCCAGTGTCTTACCTTCAAAATCACTTGCAAATAAGATATAACCCCCAAAATGATAGGTTTCCAATGCCTCAGTTTGTCCTGCAGATGGCATCCGAGCAAAGATCATCTGTCCGACCTTTTCTTCTAAGGTCATCTGATCTAGATAATTTGCAATCACTTTGTCCCTAGCAGATATTTCTTGGCTAGACGATGTCGTTGCAACTTTGGTTTGCTCCTTTTGTGTTCGATTTCCCAAAAAGAACAAGCCTAACATAAGCCCAATAAACAAGAGACAAGTGATACTTGTCCCTAACACATTAAATCTTTTCCGCATCAATCTCCGACCTCTTCACTATTATCCCTTAATTCTATTCAAGTACTCCTGATAGGTTTCTGTCTCCATCAAAGCCTTTGCATTTTCCACTCGAGCCTTCGTTGGGGGCTTAGTCCCCTCTAGTGGATAGGGTCTGCCCAACTCACGCCACTTAAATTCACCAAGATTGTGATAAGGTAACACCTCAAAACGTTCGACATTTTTTAATGTTTTAACAAACTTACCAAGTTCAATCAAGTCCTCATCTCGGTCAGTCAAATTTGGTACCAGGACATGACGAATCCAAACAGGCTTACCAATGTCTGATAGATATTGAGCACATTCTAAAATAGTCTTGTTACTATGACCTGTCACAATGCGATGTTGCTCAGGATTCATTTCCTTAATATCAAGGAGCACCAAGTCTGTTACTTCCATAAGCCGACTATATTTTTCCAAGTAGCGCTCTGTCTTACGGAAAGTCAACGCACAGGTATCCAAAGTAGTGTGAATCCCTTTTTCTTTTGCAAGGGTAAACAGAGCAATTAAAAAATCAATCTGGATGGTTGCTTCACCACCTGAAACGGTAATACCCCCTTCTTTTCCCCAAAACATACGAAAACGCAGGGCTTCATTCAAGACATCTTCTGCCGTTCTCTCAGTCGCTGCTGGATTGACCAGATCCCAAGTATCTGGGTTATGGCAATACTGGCAACGCATGTGACAGCCCTGCATAAAGACTACAAAACGTACCCCTGGACCATCAACCGAACCAAAACTCTCTGTTGAATGAACCAAACCTGTCACTTTACGATAATCAATTTCTGTCATCATCTCATCCTCATCATTTTATAAGACTAGTATATCACAAAAATGAAAACGCTTCTATCATTTACTTTCTTTCTTTCATAACTATCATCTTCCGTAAGAAGAAAGCTAAAAGACTAGGTTGCCCTAGTCCTTATCGGTTTCTTCTTTCTCCAGTGGTGTAATCAAGAGTTTTAATTTTGTTACGCGACCATTTTTTACTTTATCGTTAATAAGAACTAGGTGGTGATCTTTACTATCTACTTCAAAGGAAACCTTTTCGTCTTGGCTCGGAATGGTACCGACCCCTGTCAGATAATAACCAGCAATCGTATCAACGTTATCACTTTCCAACTCCATCTCAAAATGCTCATTGAAGTCATTTAAAGTCATATTTCCTTGGACGATATAGGTGTTGTCAGCAATTTCTCGGACAAAAATTTCTGTCTTATCGGTCTCATCATCAATTTCCCCGACAATTTCTTCCAGCAAATCTTCCAAGGTAACGAGACCTGCAACTCCACCATACTCATCTAACAAGATGGCCATTTGATTTTGGGTATTTCTCAATGATGTCAACAAATCATCCACGAAAATCGTTTCTGGAACGAAGAGAGGCTCCTGCATAATGCGGCGGATGTTGAGATTGTCAAAGCCATTACTGAAAGCTTCTGACAAGATTTTCTTGGTATGAATCAGACCAATGATATTGTCCTTATCGCCATCATAAACAGGGATACGTGAAAAATTCTGCTTGAGGATGGCTGCCATGATGGTTGCTGTATCATCCTCAATATCCACCATGAAAGCATCCGTACGGGGAACCATTACTTCACGTGCCATCAGCTCATCTAAAGAGAACACACCTTGAAGCATTTCAATTTCTTCGGCATCTAAGGTTTTCTCACTCTTTGTCAAAATATATTCAATTTCATCCCGTGTCATCTGCTCATCCGCATCATCAAAATTCATAGGAGTAATACGGCTGATAAGATTCGTTGCAGCTGATAATAACCACACGAACGGACTCACAATTTTTCCAAGGAAAATAATCACAGGTGCAGTGACTACTGCCAGATTTTCCTTCATATTCATGGCAATCCGCTTAGGGTACAATTCACCAAGAACGATTGAAACGAAAGTCAACATAGCCAGTGCAAGCCAGTATCCTGCGGTTTGCGCTGTTGTTGAATTCCCCATCCATTTGGCAAATACAGCTCCCAAATCATTAGCCAAGCTGGCACCTGAAAGGATGGAGATGAAGGTAATACCGACCTGAATGGTTGATAGAAAATTGTTAGGATTTTCTAAAACTTGAAGCAAGCGAATATATTTCTTCTCACCGTCTGCGGCCTTTTGTTCTACTCTTGAACGATTTAGAGAAACAAGCGCCATTTCAGAGGCTGAAAAGAAGGCATTGAATAGGGTCAATAAGAATAAAATTAACAGTTGTAAATAGATGGTCTGACTACCAGGGTCTTCCATGATGTTCTCCTATAATAAAATTTATAACATTTCCATTATACCACAAATTCTAAAAATTAACATATTTCTTGTTATAAATAGTCCCTCATGTCTGTTTATGTTACAATAATCAAAAGGAATAGGAGAACAACTATGATTATTTCGATGAAGAATGTCCACTATAAACGACAAGGTAAAACTATTTTAGAAGACATCAACTGGGAATTTAGAAAAGGCGAGCGTTGGGCTATTTTAGGGCTAAATGGGGCTGGAAAGTCAACCCTCCTTCGTATTCTAATGGCTGAGTTTTGGAAGACATCTGGTGACTTGACGGTTCTTGGAGTGGAGTTTGGCAAGGGAGATATTCCTAGCCTTCGCACTAAGATTGGGGTCGTTGGTTCTTTCCTTGCAGAACGCTTTCCTATTGATTTGACAGCTGAGCAGATTGTTCTGACTGGAAAGTACAAATCCTCCATCCTCTACCGTGAATACGGTCAAGCTGAATTGAATGAAGCCATAGACATGCTTAAAACCATTAAGGCTGAGCACTTGATTGGTCGAGCCTATGCTAGTTTGTCACAAGGTGAACGCCAACTCCTGCTCATCGCCCGAAGTTTGATGGAAGAGCCGGCTATTTTGATTTTGGACGAGGCTACTGTGGGCTTAGACCTTTTGGCTCGCGAACGCCTGCTCCACCACATCGACCATATCTGCCAACTCCCAACGGCTCCTGCCATTATCTACGTCACCCATCACGCCGAAGAAATCACTGATAATTTCACCCATGTCCTCCTGCTCAAAGATGGCATGGTCTTGGCACAGGGACCCAAAGAAGACATCCTGACACCTGAACTCCTCAGCGATTTTTATGGCAATCAGGTGGAATTGATTGACTTGGGTGAGGGAAGATTGTTCATTAAGCCGATATTATAAAAAAACAAATCCAGCCCTAGTTTGAGCTGGATCTTAATCGTTCCACCATCACCAAAAATGGTGGGGTATTGACTTGGTTGAGTGGTTTGTAGAGCATGGCTGTAAAGACAGTCTGGTCTAACTGGCTGATAAAGTCTAAAACTGCATCCTTCTCAAGAGCTCCGCCCTCGTGACCATAGTAAACCATGATGGCTAGGCGACCACCCACCACCAGACGGTCAAGGACTTTTTCTATGGCTTGAAGGGTGGTTGCAGGCAGGGTGATGACTGACTTATCTGCCGAAGGAAGATAGCCCAGATTGAAAATGGCTGCCTTGCACTCCTCCACATACTGGTCTAGGTTTTCGTGTCCAGTCAAAACCAATTGGGCATTGGTCAAGCCAGCTTTTTCTAGTTTTTCAGCCGTTGTGGTCAGGGCTTGTTCCTGAATATCAAAGGCCACCACTTTTCCTGCTCGCTGGGCTAAAAATAGCGTGTCATGCCCATTTCCCATAGTCGCATCGACCGCTAGGTCTTGGTCAGTTAAAATCTCATCTAAAAAGGCATGAGCCATGTGTAAAGGTCTAAGCATTTTCTCTCCTTAAGCTAATAATCTTACATAATATTCGGTCAAGGTGGCTTCGTCCACCTTTTTGCGTTGCTGGAGCCACCAGCTGACCGTCTCCACAAAAGTCGTCACGACAAAATGTACCAGCAAATCCTCTGGAAGATTTCTCTTATCCTGCATGTAATCTTCAGCCACTTTTGGAAAAATGTCGTGTTTCAACTCCGCTTCCAGCTCTCTTAGAAAATAGGCATTGCGGGACAATAAAAGGCTGGCAACACGATCTTGATTGGTCCGAAAGTGTTTGAAAATATGAACCAATAAGGTCTTCACATCCGCATCTTCACGACCTGTAAATAAATGATGAAAGAGGTCATGACAAAGCTCTTCTAACAGTGCTTCCTTGCTGGCATAGTGGGCATAGAAAGTGGAGCGCCCCACATCTGCCAGGTCAATGACATCCTGCACGCGCATCTCGTCATAGCCCTTATCATTTAATAAGGTCAAAAAAGCCTGAAAAATAGCCCTTTTTGTTTTTGCAATTCGTCTATCCATTTTTCGTACATTTCAAACAATTTGTTCAGAAAAAGACAAACCGTTTCTCTTGTTTCTAGTTTTTCAGCTCATTACAGTACATAATAAACCTATAAACAGTATAACACAGAAAGGGAATCTCATGTCATCTTCTAAAAATACATTTATCGCTTTTCTCCTCAATCTCAGCTTCTCTATCATCGAGTTTATCTTTGGCTGGCTCTTTGGTTCCAGCGCTATCTTAGCAGATGCTGTTCATGATTTGGGTGACGCCCTCGCCATCGGAAGCTCTGCCATCATGCAAACCTATGCCAACAAGCCTGCTGACAAGGTCTATCCCTTTGGCTACAAGAGATGGAATATTTTGGCCGCTCTCTTGACTTCTAGCATTCTGATTATCGGCTCCAGCTTGATCATCGTGGAAAACATTCCCAATCTCTTCCATCCCCAGCCTGTCAATCAAGATGGGATGCTGGTACTTGGGATTATCGCTGTCATCATCAATTTCCTTGCTTCCCGTATTGTAAAAAATGGCTATAGCCATACTGAATCCATTCTCAGCTTGCACTTTTTAGAGGATATTTTGGGATGGCTGGCGGTCATCCTTGTTTCCATCATTCTTCAATTTACTGATTGGTACTTTCTAGACCCACTTCTCTCGTTCTGTATTGCTATCTTCATCCTCTCCAAAGCCCTGCCAAAAGTTTGGAACAATATAAAGATATTGCTTGAAACAAGTCCGCAAGGAGTAAATCTTGAAGAAGTTAAAGGAGTCCTTCTGGCTCTTGAAAATGTTCACGAAATCACTCAGCTAAATGTCTGGACCATGGATGGATATGAACATTGTGCGACTGTGACGGTCAAACTGACAAATCCTGCTTTAGCAGACAAGACCAAAGCAAAAATACGGAATTCTCTCCATTCCTTTGGCATTATCCAGAGTACCATCGAAATTTTGTAAAAAAATTTAAAAAAATATCTCATTTTCCTCCACCCATTTGCGAATAAATAGGTATGAAGACAATTATCCTATTTTTCCTTGGAGCTTCAATCGGCTCCTTCTTGGGATTGGTCATCGACCGTTTCCCTGAACAGTCCATTATCTCCCCCTCTAGTCACTGCAATGCCTGCAAGCGACGGCTCAAAGCCTGGGACCTAATTCCAATCCTATCCCAACTTTCGACAAAATCCAAATGCCGTTACTGCAAGGCGAAGATACCTTATTGGTATCTGGGATTGGAATTCTTAGCTGGTCTAGTTGTCCTGCTCTGCCATTTTCAAGTCCTAAACCTAACCGAAACCATTCTCAGCTTAGCAGGGCTAGTTTTAACCATTTATGACATCAAGCATCAGGAATATCCCTTTGCTGTCTGGCTCGTTTTTACTTTTATAGCTCTGGTACTCTCCCAGCTCAACTGGCTTTTCTGTGGCTTTTTACTCTTGGCCTATCTGACTGAAAAATGGCAAATCAATATTGGTTCTGGTGACTTTCTCTATCTGGCAAGTTTGGCCTTAATATGTGGATTTACAGAACTCCTCTGGATTATCCAAATTAGTTCCCTCCTAGGGCTTCTTGTCTTCACTATTTTCAAACCCAAGTCTATTCCCTACGTACCACTCCTTTTTCTTTCAAGTATTCCTATCATTCTGTGCATCTAAATCGAGTTTTTCTCGATTTTTTTGTTATAATAGAAGGCATATTAGAGTTCAACTCCATCAAAATAATTGGAGTACCTTCTTGATCGGAAGGCAAAAGGAGAAACGTTATGACACTATTTAAGGATGACAGTCTAACCCTGCATACCGACCTTTATCAAATCAACATGATGCAGGTCTATTTTGACCAAAACATCCACAATAAACACGCTGTATTTGAAGTCTATTTCCGTTCACAACCTTTTAAAAATGGCTACGCTGTATTTGCCGGTTTGGAACGCGTTGTAAACTACCTCAACAATCTCAGCTTTAGCCAGACAGACATCGACTATCTGACAGAACTGGGTTATCCGCAGGCTTTCCTTGATTACTTGTCCCAATTGGAAATGACTCTCACTGTCCGTTCGGCTAAGGAGGGCGACCTGGTCTACGCTAACGAACCCATTCTTCAAATCGAAGGACCATTGGCACAATGCCAACTAATCGAAACTGCCCTCTTAAACATCGTCAACTACCAAACCCTGATTGCCACAAAAGCTCGCCGTATCAAGGCCGTCATTGAAGATGAGCCCTTGATGGAATTTGGCACTCGCCGTGCCCAAGAAATGGATGCTGCTATCTGGGGTACACGGGCAGCCTTTATTGGTGGAGCATCTGCGACTTCCAATGTTCGAGCTGGCAAAATCTTCGGTATCCCTGTCGCTGGTACCCATGCCCACGCCTTGGTTCAAACATACGGAGATGATTACAAGGCTTTCAAAGCCTACGCTGAAACCCATCATGACTGTGTCTTCCTCGTTGATACCTATGATACGCTTCGTATTGGTGTTCCAGCAGCCATCAAGGTTGCCAAAGAAATGGGAGATAAGATTAACTTCAAAGGGGTTCGGATTGATTCAGGCGATATGGCCTATATTTCCAAGAAAGTTCGTCAGCAATTAGATGATGCAGGTTTTACAGATGCGAAGATTTACGCATCTAATGACCTGGATGAAAATACCATCCTCAACCTCAAAATGCAAAAGGCAAAAATTGATGTCTGGGGAGTTGGTACCAAACTCATCACCGCCTACGACCAACCTGCCTTGGGCGCTGTCTACAAGATTGTATCCATCGAAGATGAAGATGGAAATATGCGTGACACCATCAAGCTGTCTTCTAATGCGGAAAAAGTCTCCACTCCTGGTAAGAAACAGGTTTGGCGCATCACCTCCAAAGAAAAAGGAAAATCAGAAGGGGACTACATCACCTTTGCGGACACCGACGTCACACAGATGGATAATATCTATATGTTCCATCCAACTTACACCTACATCAATAAAACCATCGAGAACTTTGATGCACGTCCTCTCCTAGTTCCTATTTTCGAAAAAGGAAAACAGGTCTATGAACTTCCAAGCCTAGCTGAAATTCAAACCTATGCCAATCAAGAATTTGATAAGCTCTGGGATGAATACAAACGTGTGCTCAACCCACAGCTCTATCCAGTCGACTTGGCACAAGATGTTTGGGATAATAAGATGAACCTCATCAATCGCATCCGCAAACAAACTCAGACCAAATCCATCTAAGAAAGGTATGTTATGACCCTACAGGAAACAATCATCAAAGAATTAGGTGTCAAGCCAAGCATTGACCCCAAAGAAGAAATCCGTCGCTCCATCGACTTTCTCAAAGACTACCTGAAAAAACACCCATTTTTGAAAACCTATGTCTTGGGGATTTCTGGTGGACAAGATTCGACCTTGGCTGGTCGTTTGGCCCAGCTGACTATGGAAGAAATGCGGACGGAAACAGGTGACGACTCCTACCAATTTATCGCTATCCGCCTACCTTACGGTGTGCAGGCTGACGAGTCTGACGCCCAGGCAGCCCTAGCCTTTATCCAACCCGATGTCAGCCTAACCATCAACATCAAGGAATCGACAGATGCCATGGTGGCTGCAGTCAATGCAAATGGGCTTACTATGTCTGATTTTAATAAGGGAAATGCTAAAGCCCGCATGCGCATGATTGCCCAATACGCTATCGCTGGGGAACGCAAGGGGGCTGTTATTGGAACCGACCATGCCGCTGAAAATATCACTGGCTTCTTTACCAAGCACGGCGACGGCGGCGCAGACATTCTCCCCCTCTTCCGCCTCAATAAACGCCAAGGAAAACAGCTTCTAGCTGAACTGGGGGCAGATGAAAAACTCTACCTCAAAGTTCCTACTGCAGACTTGGAAGAAGACAAACCAGGCCTTGCTGACGAAGTCGCACTCGGTGTTACCTATAACCAAATCGACGACTATCTCGAAGGTAAAACCATCGACCCTCAAGCCCAAACCATTATCGAAGGCTGGTGGAACAAAACAGCCCACAAACGCCACCTGCCAATTACGATTTTTGATGACTTTTGGAAATAATACTCTTCGAAAATCAAAATCAGACGTTGTTGACTTGATTTGATGACTGAAAAGCTCCTGTGGAGGTTTTCAGCCTGTTCTCTTGAAATATAAAAGGAACAGTGTTCTATCTGCATCATATCGATACGAACTAGGTTCGCTCTATCGCCAACCTCCAAAGGTTCCCCAAACCTTTTTGTAGCGAACAGGTTCGCTCTATCGCCAACCTCCAAAGGTTCCCCGAACCTTTGGAGCAAGTCTGATTTTGATTTTCATTGAGTATAAAAATTATCCCCTGACGATAGGCACAACCGTCAGGGGTTTTCTTTTATCTACTCTCCAAATAATCCGCAATCGCTGCGACATCCTTGTCTCCTCGACCGGAAACATTGATAATAATGATTTTATCTTTATCTAGTTGTGGTGCTAATCGAATAGCTTCTGCAATCGCATGAGACGATTCAATGGCTGGAAGAATTCCTTCTGTACGACTTAAGGTCAGAAGGGCATTAACAGCCTCATCATCTGTTGCTGCGACATAATTAACACGACCAGTTTCCTTATAGTGGGCATGTTCTGGTCCAACGCCTGGATAGTCCAAGCCTGCTGAAATGGAATAAACAGGTGCAACTCCACCATTTTCATCAAAGAGGGAGATCGTCTTCATACCATCAACCACACCAACTGTTCCCTTAGTCATAGTCGCCGCATGTAGTTCTGTATCAACACCTTTACCAGCAGCTTCTACACCGATAAGCTTGACTGACTCATCTGGTAAATATTGAGAAAATGCACCGATGGCATTGGAACCGCCACCCACACAGGCAATAACGTAGTCTGGCAAACGACCTTCTTTTTCTAAAATCTGACGGCGAGATTCTAGACTAATAATCTTTTGAAACTCATGGACAATCGTCGGATAAGGATGAGGACCGACTGCTGATCCCAAAACATAGAAGGCATCTAAATCTGCCATCCAAGCACCGAATGCCGCATCAACTGCCTCTTTCAAGGTTTGCGTTCCATCTGTGACAGCATGAACACGCGCCCCCATCATCTCCATTCGAAAAACATTGAGGCGTTGGCGTTTGACATCTTCAGCTCCCATATAGACATCACAGCCCAAACCAAAGCGGGCAGCTACAGCAGCCGTCGCAACCCCATGTTGACCAGCACCAGTTTCTGCAATCACTCGAGTTTTCCCCATTCTTTTTGCCAACAGAATTTGCCCCAGCACATTGTTTAACTTATGAGAACCTAAGTGATTCAAATCTTCCCGTTTGAGATAGATTTTCGCTCCACCAAGCTCCTTGGTCAATGATTCCGCAAAATACAATGGTGTTTCACGACCAGCATAATCTTTCAGATAAGCTTGGTATTCCGCCAAAAATTCTGGATCATTGCGGTACTGTTCAAACGTTTCCTCCAACTGATCCAACAAAACCTGAATTTGCTCTGGTACAAAACTACCACCAAACTGTCCGAAATAACCTTTTTCTGTCATATAATTCCCTCTTTCAACATTCGCTACAAGAGACCAATAAGGTCAAGAGTTTAATCCTTCTTTACTTATCCTTAATTGCTACGCCATCGTTTCATCTTGATTACCTCGTAATTTCTATCATTGTCAAAGTAGATTGCTTTTAGATAAGGAACAGAGACGCAAATACAACTCAATGCTTCCTCATTTTCAAGCATTGACCTCAAACAGTCCACTGGACTGTTTGAAGTAGGCAAGCCAATCGCGACAAAATATAAAAGCAATCTACACAGACAATGAAAAAGCCCACGCAGGAAAACACATCCTGCGAGGGCGTCAATGGACACGGTGCCACCTCACTTATGGACTCGACTAGAAAAGTCCATAACTTTTTCTCCTCTAACAAGGAGGCGCACGATAAGGGGTGCGGACCGAATTCTCATTGTTTCGAATTCATCGAACCAAACTCGCTTTACTAAACCAGACAATCCATAAAATGGATACGAATGCTTGTTTGGCATCAGCCCATTTCATAAACCTCTATCATCTATTCACACCAACCATAGACTCTCTAAAGACAAAGTGTTTATTACTTTTTCTGATTACTTGTAATTATACGTTACAAAATCGGAATGGTCAAGTAATTTTCAGAAATTTTCTAAACAATTTGAAAATTCAGTTTCCATTGCCTGAATCCATTAAAAACTAACAAAAAGCCACTCTGCTTAAGTGACTTTCTAAAAAACTGTACTCACGAGCGAAGCGCTTATATCAAAGACAGCTTTAGTTAGTCAAGGTTATTTTTAAGGGAATACTGACTGTATTTCAAAAAAATAACGATGTGTAACTTAAACAATAGCCTTAGATGGACATTCTGAACCTGTGACGATAGGTTCTAAGACTCCTTTTTGGAAAGGATTATCCCTCTCTTTATCAATGAATAGGTAAAATAGGCTAGTATTCCCCCCATTGTATTGGTCCATAAATCATCGATTTCAAAGACGCGTTGGGCATCAATCAGCAAATCCAGTAGTAATTGTGTGCATTCAATAAAAAGACTGATACAAAAACTATAACGAATCACCGCTCGAAGGCTCCGCCATTCTTCCCTAAGAAACAAAAGAAGAAAAATCAGAGGGAAAAGTAGAAAAATATTAGTGATGTTTTGCAAGAAAATCCATCCTAGGTCCGCCAAACTATCTACCTTGTCCCCGTTTACGATACTGTTGAAAGGCGTTGGTAAAAGATAGAGACGGCCGATTTGAATAATTCCTGGGGTCGAGAAATCCTTATACTGAGGGTACCAAGTCTGAGGTAGAAAACAAAGTAAAACAATAGCCAGAGCATAGGCTCCAGCTAAGGTCTTACAAATCTGTCTTCCTAGCTTGGTCAAGTTTCCATCTGCTTGGAAGAATTTTCTCATGCTCGAATACCTGCCTTTGCTTTTGCGGCTGCAATACGAGCACGTGCTTTTTCACGGTCTTTCTTGAGCGTATTGGAGCGCAATTGACCACAGGCAGCATCAATATCTGTACCATGTTCCTGACGAACGACACAGTTAACACCATTTTTCTTCAAAACATCAAAGAAAGCAAGAGTACGTTCCTTGGTTGAACGACTGTACTGATCATGTTCACTAACTGGGTTATAAGGAATCAGGTTGATATAAGACAATTTACGGATGTTCTTGGTCAAGTCAGCCAATTCCTGTGCCTGTTCCACTCCATCGTTGACCTCATTGAGCATAATATACTCAAAAGTCACACGGCGGTTGGTCACTTTGATATAGTCTTCGATTGCTTCAAAAAGAACTTCTATAGGGAATTTGCGGTTAATCCGCATAATGCTCGAACGAAGGTCATTATTTGGCGCATGTAGAGATACTGCCAAGTTCACTTGGACACCTTCACGTGCAAACTCACGAATTTTAGGTGCTAAACCTGACGTCGAAACAGTGATGTGACGGGCACCAATTGCCAAGCCCTTGTCGTCATTAACCACTCGCAAGAAGGTCATAACATTATCGTAATTATCAAGCGGCTCACCAATCCCCATCACAACGATATGGCTAACACGCTCATTCTGATTGCGCTCATCCAAGTACTTTTGTACCAACATAATCTGAGCCACAATCTCACCGCTAGTCAAGTCACGTTGCTTAGGAATCAATCCAGATGCACAGAATGTACAGCCGATATTACAGCCAACTTGTGTCGTTACACAGACAGAAAGGCCATAGTGCTGGTGCATGAGAACTGTCTCAATCAACATGCCATCTGGCAGTTCAAAGAGGTATTTGATAGTGCCGTCCTTAGACTCCTGTACAATCCGTTGTTTGAGCGGGTTAACTACAAAATGTTCTTCCAACTTTTCAATCAAAGATTTTGGCAAGTTGGTCATTTCCGCAAAGGATTGGACACGAGAACGGTAAAGCCATTCCCAAATTTGAGTAGCACGGAACTTCTTCTCTCCGTTTTCTAAAATCCAATCAACCAGATTGGCTTGACTAAATGCATAAATTGATGGTTTCATATTTCTCCCTATTTCTGGCGGATAACAAAGTTACGCTTCACTTCATTCATCTCACGCTTGCTCTGCTTACGCTCACGTTTTTGAGAACGCTCCGTTTGACTCGCCTTAACACCAGCATTCTTCATAGTAAAATGACGCTGTTCCGACTGTTTGTTCTGCTGCTTCCCTTTTTTCTGACGGTCATTGCGATTATTTTTGGTTTCTTTTGGCGCAATAGGCTCCGTCCGCTGTTGATTTCTGTTACGATTGCGAGAACGACTCCGCTTCCGACGAGGTTTATCCTCCTCCTCAGCAGGCAAGTCTTGTGGATTCGGATTGGCTAGGACGAAATAAGCACAACCAAAATTACAATACTCCGTCAAATAGTCGTCCAAGCGGCTGATTTTTAAGTCTGATTTAACATTTTTATCGTCTGTATAGAATCCCCTTAATCTCAGCTGCTCATTGCCCCAATCTCCCACGATATAATCAAACTTGAGCATGAGTTGTGAAAAACGTTGACCAAAAATCGTCTGGTCAAAAGCATTCTTGTAATCTTCCAAAAGGTCCAATTCAATATTTTCAGATACAACCTTATCTCCGACACGAGCAAAACTCGGACCAGGGTATTTATTATAGTTATACATTTCAGGTGAAATTTCTTTTTTCATTTGTCCTCCTATCTTATAAAATCTTCATACGTAAAAATCATTTGATTAATCATCTATCTGGTCAGAATCTAAATTCTCACACTTAACCTTATCATTATAACACGATTTATCTGGAAATTCTTCTACTTTACCATTTAGGAGAAATTTCTGACAATTATAATATTATTCTCTAACAAAAAAGGACGATTTACTCGCCCTTTGTTTTCTTCAAATAATCAATAGCCTCTTGAACAGTTTTCACAGGAACTACCTCAATATCCAATCCTGCTTTCTCCGCAGCTTCCTTAGCTTCTTCATAGTTCGTTTTAGCCTTTGGATCTTCCTTCAAAACTTCCACATCAACTGGATTGTTTGGTACGAAAAAGATACTTGCACCTGACTTAGCTGCCGAAATAACCTTCTTATCAGCACCACCAATGTCACCTACTTTTCCATCCTGCTCGATAGTCCCCGTACCAGCAATAATTCGACCATCACGTAAGTCAGGCTCTGCGAGTTGAGTATAGATGGCAAGTGTAAACATCAGACCAGCACTTGGTCCACCAATATCTCCCGTTTGGAAATCAATCGGAATCGAACTTTGAACCTCTGTATGATCTACGAGAGTGATGCCGATTCCGTTTTTGCCATTAGACAATTTGATAATCTTACCGTCCGCAGATTTCTCCTGACCAGCGCTAATATAACCAACTGTTACATCACTTCCAAGTTCCAAGCCACTCACATATTTAATCAAATCAGGAGAAGACTCAAATGTTTTTCCATTGATACTCACAACAGTATCGGCAATATTAAGAACTTTTTTAAAGGTCGAATCATCCGCCAAGGCAAGTACATAGACACCAAAGAAATCAAGATTGACTTCTTTTCCTGCCAAAGTCAAACCTTGGTACTTCGCCATATTTTGCGATGTCTCCATGTAAAACTGTGCTATACGGAAATATTCTTCGTTGTCGGCCCCTCCTGTCATCTCTTCAGAGGAACGAACTGTCGTATAGGGATCAAACTGAGCAGCGAATAGTTGTAAAGCTGTAGCTTGTTGGACTGATACATAGGTGAAGTTGTAAGAGCCATCCTCTTGGTCTATTTGATTGTTCACCGTTAGTACCTGACGAATATCAGCAGCTCCACCTGGACTTTCTAGATAATAAGGCAGACGAACAAAAACGGCAAACCAAATCAAAAGAGTTCCTAAAACAATAGATGCAATTAAGGTTAACTTCCTATTTTTCTTCATTCTTTCTAATCTCCTCACTAACAATTTCTGGAACATAAGGGCCTATGTCCTGTTTGAAATACAGCAATTCTCGAACCTGGCTGGATGATACGAACTTAAGCTCTGGCTTGGCGATTAAATAAATAGTTTCCAAATCTGGCGCCAACTGACGATTGTAAAAATCAAAACTTGACTCGTATTCCAAATCGGTCGCATTACGCAATCCTCGGACCAAATGTGTTACTCCATAGCGCTTAGCTACATCGACTACCAATTCATTTTCAGACAGAACGACCTCGATCTTCTCCATTCCTACAAAAAGCTTCTCCAAAATGGCTTTTCTCTCCAAGCCTGTCAAGAGTCCTGCCTTTTTAGGATTGGTAAAAACTCCCACATATAATTTATCAAATAGTCCATTCGCTCGTTCAATTAAGTCCAAGTGTCCATTGGTAATGGGGTCAAATGAGCCCGTAAACAATCCAATCTTATCTGACATATACTGTTACCTTACTAATTCCGTAGAGTTTCTCTTTCCATATCCCCAGCTCTGCTATTTCTTCCGGAAGAGAGACCGCCTTATCCGTTTCGCAGACTACCATAACATCATCTGCTAGTAAGTCACGGCGACAAAGTTCTGTTATCACTTCTTCAATTTCCTGCTCTGCATAAGGAGGGTCCAAGAATACCAGGTCGAAAGGACCTTGACCTTCCACACTGTTCAAAGCCTGTCTAGCTTCCATTGCTAGAAGCTGAAATTTATCTGCTTCCTTAGTCATTGCAATATTTTCACGGATAATGGCTTGTGCTCGTCGATCTCGCTCAACCAGAACTGCTGACTCCATGCCACGAGATATAGCCTCGATAGATAAACCACCACTGCCGGCGTACAAGTCAAGAACTCTACCCCCCTCAAAATAGGGACCAATCATATTGAACATGGCTCCACGGACCTTATCCGATGTCGGTCTGGTTGTTTTTCCATCTAACGTTTTCAGTGGTCTTCCACCATAGCTTCCCGATACAATTCTCATAAGGTATATTATAGCAAAAAATGAAGCTCGTTGCTGAAACCAAGTGCACTTCCTGCTTTCCTTTTTGCACCAACTTTTTCAACCTTCTGCCAAATACACTCTCAACCGCTATAGCAGGAAATCATTCTCGCGCTATGCAACAAAATGATAAAAATAAAAAGCAAGGAAATTCTGTTTTACGCGAAATTCCTCACTCTTATCGTATGTATTTAAACTAGATCGTTACAAGAAAAAATTAGTGTTGAAATACAAATAGCTATTTTTTCCAGTATGCTAATACGCCATAAAGAACCAGTAGCTAAAAAGCCTACGGATTATCTGGTGAACTCTCGTCAGCTGTTGGAACTGTTTCCACTGACTCAACCAGGCTAGTTGTTGAATCTGTCGTTTCCGCCGGTGTTTCAGAAACTGTTGGAGTTTCTACCACAGGTGCTCCTTCACTAGTCGGAGGGACTGAAGTACTTGTACTAGTTGACGCCACGCTGCTTGTATACTGGCTTGTTGAACTCACACTTTGGTTTCCATATATATTTTGATTGGGTACTACATAAGATTCTTGTGAGGTCTCACTAGCTTCAGCAAGGTCCGTTGACTGACTGGTCCCTGTTTCAGATATTTTTTTCTCATCAGCTACTTTTTGAGCTGCTTCCGCCCTGACCAACTCCGCTTTTAGCTTAGCCTGTGTTTGAGCATCTGTCTGCTGTCCCACTAGCTCTTTTACTTGGTCAATCCGTTTCTGTAATGCTGCTTTTTTAGTCGCATCCGTAACCTTGTTTACTGCAGATTGTGCCTCTGCAAGTTTCTCTTCAGTATGTGTTCCTTCTAATACAATGACAGCATTCTCAGCATCCTGAAATACTGTATCAACCGTTTTTTTCTGATTGGGCACTTGCTGTACTGTCTTTGTATCACTTGTTTCGCTTTGAGCATTTTTATACCAACTAGCGCCTAAGCTAATCAATAAAATAAGTCCCATAAAAGAAATAATGCCAATTTCTGCCAATGACAACTTTTCAAATTTCTTTTCCATATTTTTGCCCTTATCCGTCTTATTGCATAAGAAAATACTCTAGCCTACTGACAATGTTACTTAGTCGTTTTTACCTTACCATTCCATCCGTTTAGACCATAGCTTAAAATATAGATTTCATTAAAGCCCTGTTTCTTCAAATGAAGGGCTGCTGGTGTTACCAACTGACCACGATCATTCTCATAGATTAAGACAGGTCTATCCTTACGCAAAGCAGCTGTAGACTGGCGTAATTGCTGGTAAGGAATATTTCTCGCACCTAAAATATGCTTACGATTAAACTCACTCGGGTCTCGCAGGTCAATCAACTGACCTCCGTGCATCTTTTCTGCAAATTCTGCATTATCAATCACCGTCGCCGCACGGCGCAATCTCCAGTAATTAAAACCCATCCAGGCTCCCAATACTGCCAAAAATACTAAAAATACCCAAAATGTTTCCATCACTCATTCTCCCTTGATTTCTGATACTCTAATTCCAAACGATGTTCACGCCTCAAAACAAGCTCTGCTTCCATATATTCCAACCGATCTAAGACACCTGCCTGATAGATTCTATTTAATTCTATCTGCATCATTTCAATATCGTAGAGACGGTTGCCCATATAGACAATTATACCAAACCGTTTGAGTAATTGTTGCACATCATAAAGTCTTTTCATAAAAAAATTGTAGCAGAATTTTAGGTGTTTTTCAATATAAAAAATCAGTTGGAATTTATGAAATGCTTAAAAAGGATTGGATAAATCACCAATATAATCCAATTCTAATATAGGCATTCAGTTTGCTTTTAGTACTCGCTCCAACTATCTGGGAGATAGTTGGAGACTGGGGATAAAGTGAACGATGTTCACGTCAAAAGCTGCAGGCATAACTGAAGTTAGGCAAAGTGAGTTCAAATAATGATAAAATTATTTGAAGTTGGAAATAAGGAAACGAAGTTTCCCCATTCGCCGAAGTAATAAAAGATAAACTGAGTGTCTATATCATAACCAACCCTTTTCCTGTGCCACCTTAACAGCAGCCGTACGGTTTTCAGCTCCCAGCTTGGCCAAGATAGAGGTCATGTAGTTGCGGACCGTCCCGTCAGACAGGTAGAGCTGGCTGGCGATTTCCTTATTGGACAAGCCATTCGCCACCAATTTAAGTAGGTGACATTCTTGTTCCGTCAAGGGACTGCGTTGGGTCAGGAGAATGTCCATGAGCTCTGGCGAGTACTCCTTTCGCCCTGCCAAGACCGTTTCAATGGTCCGCATAAGGTCCGAAATGGAGCGTTCCTTGAGTACATAGGCGTCTACATCAGCCTTGACCGCTCGTTCAAAATAGCCTGGTCGCTTGAAGGTAGTCATGATGACAACCTTGACGGGCAAGGATTTCGCTCGCACCCATTCCAAGACATCCAGCCCCGTCTTCTCAGGCATTTCAATATCTAGGAGTAGCACATCTACTGGCTCTTTTTCCAAAAGAGCAAGGGCCTGACTGCCGTTTTCTGCCTGTAAAACAGCCTCAACCGCATCTTGAAAGCCCAAGAGTTGACAGAGGGCGTCCCGCAGCATGGCCTGGTCTTCTGCGACTAAGATTCTCATTCTACCACCTCCTCAAGCGGAATTCGGATGGACAGGCGGGTGGGTTGTGCCAGAGAAAGAAATTCCAAACTCCCCTGCACCGTCACCAGTCTATCCTTTATAGTATACAATTCTTGACCGGTTAACTGGGCAAAGCCTACACCATTGTCTTCGTAGTGCAAGACCAATTCTTGCTGGTCTTCCTCAAATATCAAACGACACTTACTAGCCCGGCTGTGTTTGAGCAGGTTATTGCCCAACTCTCTCAGCACCATGGCCAGTTTGTTCTGGACAGGCAAGCTGAGCTGCTCTGCTATTTCCCCGCCCAAAACGACCAAATCCACTCCTGCCAAGTCCAGCATCTGCTGCAAAATCTGGAGTTCCTCTGCCACGGTGTGCTGCTTGAGGGACTGGACAATCTGGCGGACCTCCTGCATGGAGTCCTTGGCTAAGGTCTGGAGCTCCTGCACTTCCTTCTTGGCCTGGTCTATCTGGTCGTGGTCCAAAAGGGTCTTGACCAGCTCTGCCTTGATGGACAGCATAGCAAAGACATGCCCAAGGGTATCGTGCAAGTCCTGACCGATGCGGTTGCGTTCGTTCTCAGCAAGCAGGAGGTTAATGGAAGCATTTTGCTCCTGAATCCGTTGCTGAAGAGCTTCCCGCTTGGTTTCAATCCAGCTAAAAATCAGCAAGGCTAAGCCGAAAAAGTGAATGATGAGTGCAAAGGCCCGCATTTCAAAGGGGACAGGACCAAATAAAGCCCAGAGGATAATGGCCAGCAACAAAATCCCATAGGACACCGTTCGATAGGTCGGCCGAGTTTCCTTATAATACCAGCTCAGCATATTGGATAGGTTGAAGATGAAGAGTGAAAATTGCAGATTGCCCCAAAAGCTCATAACGGCTATATAGCCAATCAGGTAAAACCAACCCAGTATGGAATAGAGCTTGTGGTCGGTGTAAAAGAGAGAACAATAGACCAGGGCAAAGAGAATGGTTGCTAGAATAACCGCCGTCGGATTTGGACTATACTGGGCGTAATAAAGTGGAAAATAGAGAAAGACCATGCCCACGAAGAACATGAGTGGTATCTTTCTTTTTTCAAAAATCATGGGTCACCTCACTGCTGTTCAGATTTTCTATGAATAGCCAGAGCAATTCCTAAGAAAATTATGGCATATCCTAGGACAATTAGCAAGGATTTCCAGAGAAAAACTCCCTCTTGGGCATAGGTGGTCACCAGCTGATTGACATGGTAGCTGGGCATAAGTTTGCAAATTCGCTGTACCCAGTCAGGAAAGAGGGAGACAGGCATCCAAGAGCCACCCATGATAGCCAGAACAAAGTAGAGCAAGTTGGCCACCACCGACATGGTCTGTTCCGACTGGATTTGCACCAAAAGCAAGCCAATGGCTAGAAATACGATAGAGGTCACTAAAAGTAAGAGAGCCGAAATTCCCCATTCTTGAGCTGTCATCTCAACTCCCTTGACTAAGCTACCCACCGCAAAGACAATGGCAATGGAAGACACAAAGCAGAGCAAGACCCGCACGAGTTTGGAAAGATAGTATTGCCAGATTGGCAGAGGCGAATGCTGGATAAAGGTCAACCAGCTGTTTTTCCGGTCCTCTGCCAGCATCACGGGAAAGGTAAAAAGGGCAAAGCCCGACATGGAAAAGCCTGTCATGGTCAGCATATAGGACTGGATAAAGGCCTTTTGCATGGCTGTATCATCAAACTGGACCGTTGATGAGAAAATCAGGAAAAAGATAACAGGCATCCCGATTGACAGGAGAAAAACTCCCAAACTTCTAGATAATTTGACCGCTTCTACTTGCACCAATGCTTTCATGATTCTCCCTCCCTTGTCTTGTCAAATAGGCTGTTGAGCAGGGTTTTGTTCTGCACCTCTAAGTCTGAAATCCGACAGCCTGCTTCCTGTAAATTCGCCCAAACCTGCTCAATAGCTCGGGTCTTGAAGCTGACCGTGTCCTGTTTATAGCTGATGTTATCAATTGCGTCCAAGCCCTCCACCACTGTCGCAAAGCCGATTGGCAGTGCTACTTCTTTTTCCTGCTCCTCACTCCGCATGGCAAACGGCGTCGTATCCCGCAAGAGCCTACCCTGGTGCAAGACCAAAATCCGCTCCGCCGTATGCTCCACTTCCTCGATATAATGGCTGGTATAAAAAATTGTCACACCCTTTTCCTTCAAATCATGGACAATCTCCCAAAAACGCTGACGGGTCGACGTATCCATGCCCGCCGTCGGCTCGTCCAAAAAGAGCAACTTGGGCTTACCAATCAGGCAAATGACAAAGGCCAAGAGCCGCTTCTGACCACCTGATAGCTTGCCCGCCAGCTGATTTTTTTGCTCTGGGGAAAAGCGGAGCAGGCTGTCAATTTCCACATCTGTCAGACTGTCCTTGTAGATAGCTTGGAAAAAGCGGAGCAATTCCTTTACCTTCAAGTCCGTTGGAATAGCATTTTCTTGAGGTAAGACTGCTACTGTTTCTTTATTCGACCGAGCCTGTGGAGCCAGACCGTCCAACAAGACCTGCCCTTTCGTCGCCTTTCTATCGCCTAACAAACAGGACATGAGTGTTGTCTTCCCAGCCCCGTTGGGACCAATCAAGGCCACACATTCCCCTGACTTAATCTCAAAGGAAATATCAGACAAAATGGACCGTCCTTTGATAACCTTGTCTAGTGCCCGTACTTCTAGCATCTTTCTACCTCCTATTTCTTGAGCATCTTATAGTCTTTTAGTTTACTTTTAGTACTAGGCAACGAGCCGCAGGCATAACTGGAGTTAGGCAAGGCGAGTTAACGAAGTAATAAAAGAAAAACTAAATGACGCTACATAGACAGTATATCTCGAAAAAGGAGCCCCCGCTAGAAGCCTTTGTCATGGACTCATGTGACAAATGTCATATTATACTCAAAGAAAATCAAAAGTACCTAGGAAACGAAGTCGAAGATAGAACTCTGTTACTATCTTGTTTCAAGGTAACAGGCTGAAAAGCTCCACCGGAGCTTTTCACTCATCAAGGCTCTTGACAACGGATAATGTTGATTTTCGAAGAGTATTAAATAATGCAGCAAAAAAGAGTCCTACTGTGGACCCTTCATCTATTTACAACTTAGGCGCTTGACCAAGTTCTGCCTGCAGCATCCAAATATGTTTTTCAATACTAGCCTTAGCCACATTGAAAATGTCGTTGGTTACGCTGTCACCTTCTTCATCACTGACATCAAATCCCTTTTGGAAAAGAGCAGCCAGATAGCGGAACACCTCTACCACACGCGCCAATTGCTCTTCAATCGTTACAGTGTAATCACCAGGAACTTCCTTGAGCTGACTATTTTCACTAAACTCTTTAAGGGTAGAAAATGGTGCCCCACCTAAGGTAATTAAACGCTCACTCATCTCATCCAAATAGCCATCAATTTCTTCCATATATTCATCCATCTTTGGATGCCAAATCATAAAGCCACGACCACGCATATACCAATGAACTTGATGGAGGATAGAATGGGCTACTGATAAATCGGCCACCGCTTGATTCAAAACAGCCTTAGAATCAGCCAGTGATGGACGCGGGCTGAAAGACGCAATTTCTGCTGGAGATTGATAATATTTTTGTTTCATCATATATCACCCTTTCTTTTATTTATAATAATTATAAATAAAAGAAGAAAAAATTGCAAGAATTATCCCTCATCCTCCTCTGACCTATTGACAGACAAATTCCTTGCTATATTAACTTATATACGTTAGACTAGTAAGTAAGAATAGTATGTGATTTTCTTTTTAGAAAGTCATCGCCCCATCTGTATATATAAGGAGGGATTTTATGTCAGAAGAAAAATTTGACGCAAAACTAGAACAGCTATCTGGCTCTGCAAAAGAGGTAATTGGTAAGCTGACCGGCGACAAGGAAATCGAAGTTGAAGGACTTGTTGAGAAAGGAATTGGCAAAGCAAAAGAGCTAGTCGAAGATGCAAAAGATGGGCTTGAAGGTGCCATTAACGGCATCAAAAATGCTTTCGACAAAGAAGAGAAATAAGCAAAGAGTTCAATATGGGTAGGATTGCTCGTGCACTGTTTGATAATGAACATTACACTCAATTTGGTCTTTTACCTGTAGCCCGAACAAAAATATGCAAGAGAGGGGAACTCAGGCATTTACCTGTCGAGTCTGCCCTCTCTTTTCGTATGCCACGAAAGGAGAATCTATGAAAAAAATCGTTTTTGTCTGTCTTGGAAATATTTGTCGTAGCCCTATGGCTGAATTTGTCATGAAAGATTTGACAAATCAATTTCATATTGAAAGCCGTGCTACTTCAAACTGGGAACATGGTAATCCTATCTACCCTGGAACTCAGAAAATTTTCCAAAAGCACAATATTCCCTATGACCAGACCAAAACCTCTCAACAAATCTCTCAAGCAGACTTTGAGGAATTTGATGTCATCATTGGTATGGACAGCAATAATATCCGAGATTTACAGAAAATGGCACCAGCACATGCTCAAAATAAGATTTTTCAATTCGCAGAAAAATCCGTACCAGACCCTTGGTATACTGGAGATTTTGACGAAACCTACGACATGGTAAAGAAAGGTTGCCAAGACTGGTTGGACAGGTTACAGGCATTTGACCAAGAATAAGATTTTTTATGTAATATTTTTGTAATATTTGTAAAAAAATGGTAAACTATTTCTGACTGAACTGATAATTTCTTACTGTATCCTAGAAAGAACTGATTAGCGTCGGTCAAATCCTATGAAAGAGTAAAACGATGAAAGAGTTCAAATTACCTAGTATAAAATGGCATGATATAACAAGTCATTTCACCCGTCCAAAACTTGAAATCCTCTCCCTTATTATCATCCTCATCTGTGCCTTCTCTGTATTTACAGGGCGAATTGCCAGCAAGCAAGCCATGACTTTCAATAATGGCGCCCTGCAGTACAACGGTTATGTGGTTGCAAATAAAATGAATGGTCAAGGAAAATTGACCTTTGATAATGGAGATGTCTACGAAGGACAATTTACAAATGGAATTTTCCACGGTCAAGGAACCTACACATCTGCAAGTGGGTGGGTTTATACCGGGCAATTTAAAAACGGCTATGCCGATGGAAAAGGAAAATTGACCACCGAAGGACAAGCTACCTACGAAGGAACTTTTAAACAGGGGATTTATCAATATGAAAATTAAATGGTTATCCGTTATACGTGTGATTGGACTAGTCTTTGTCCTACTCTATCATTTCTTTATCAAATATTTCCCAGGTGGCTTTGTGGGGGTTGACCTCTTCTTTACCCTGTCTGGATATTTGACAACCGCCCTTTTAATTGATGAGTTTGCAAAACATAAAAAAATAGATATTGTCAGCTTTTTCAGAAGAAGGTTCTATCGGATTCTCCCCCCTCTGGTTTTAACGATTCTTTTGGTTCTTCCACTTGCTCTGCTTGTCCGCAATGATTTCATTGCCAATATCGGCAATCAGATAGCCGCTGCGCTCGGATTCATGACAAACTTCTTTGAAATTCTATCTGGTGGTAGTTACGAGAATCAATTTTCACCCCATCTATTTGTGCATACTTGGACCCTGGCTATAGAAGTTCAGTATTACCTTGTCTGGGCTGGTTTAGTTTGGTATCTGACTCGCATCTCAAAAAGTGTGGGCCAACTACGTGGATCAATTTTTCTAACATCTATAAGCCTCTTCTCGCTAAGTTTTTTAGCAATGTCTATCTCAAGTTTCTTTGTGGATAATTTCTCAACCATTTACTACTCGAGCTTCACACATACCTTCCCATTCTTCCTCGGAAGCATTCTCGCAACCATCGCTGGTATCGGAAATACAACAACTGCCTTCCAGCAACAAGTGAGTACATTGAGTATCAAACAAGCTATAGGTCTGTTTCTTGGAGGACTAGGAGTAGAACTTCTTCTTCTCTTTACTCTTCAATTCAGTTCCATCTGGACCTATCTAATTGGTTTTCTTCTATCCAGTTTAGCTACAGTAACTATGATTTTTGCTGCTCGGGTACTTCACGAGAAAACCGAAGATGTCAAAGAACCTGCAATTATCCTCTTCTTTGCAAGTATTTCTTATGGCATCTACCTCTTCCATTGGCCCTTGCTCATTATCTTTACACAATTGACAAATGCCTCTATCGCTGCGGGATTATCCTTTGTTTTTTCTACTATCCTATCAACTATTTCCTTCTATATTCTAGAACCATATATTGCTGGTAAAGTAGGAAGTTTGTTTGGATTACCAATGGACTTAAAGCCCTATAAAAAATGGCTTCTTAGCAGCTTTGCTTGCTTGACTGCAATTAGCTTAGGTATCTGTCTGTTTGCACCAAAATTAGGAAGTTTTGAACAAGAGAGCATGGTTAGCAATCTTTATCAAGCTCAGACCCAACTAAATACAACACGATCTGCTGCTGAAAACGCTAAAGCTACTAGTTTTGAAATTCAAAAAGGAGTTATCATCTTTGGCGATTCTGTTACTGTTCGCGCAAGTTCTGCCATACAGACCGCGCTACCAGATGCACAGATTGATGGAACTGTCAGTCGAAATCTCTCTGAAATTGCTAAATTGATAAATCTTTATAAGCAAAATAATAGTTTGAAAGAGACTGTAGTTGTAGCCCTAGGTACAAATACTACGGATAATTATCAGGAACTACTAGACCAACTAGTCAAAGATTTTCCTAAAGGACGTCGCCTTATTTTTGTCACTCCTTACGATGGAAACTTCACTCCAAGCGAATCCATTTCCTATCAAACAGGTCAATACGAAAAAGAATTGGCTGAAAAATATGATTACATTTCCATTGCAGACTGGTATCAAGTTGCAAAGGATAATCCACCAATTTGGTACAATACCGACCTTGTTCATTTCAATCTTGAAAGTAATGGAGGCGAAGTCTTCGCCCAAACGATAAAAAATGCTGTTGAAGCCGTTGCTGATGGTCCAATCAAAAACTAGATTTATACATCATTATCCTCTGAGAATCTCTCGGAGGATTTTTGCACTATTTTCCGATAAGTCCAGCGAGAACTCTAAGCGATAGCGCTGTGCCTAAGCTCAATCTCAATAAATCTTGCGAAATAAGCCACTTCTACAAAGGACGGCAGAGCGAAGTAACGATAATAGTAAAGATGACAAATTAAAACTCCTACCTTTATAGTAGGAGTTGGTGTCAAATTGACTATTTTTGCTTACTTTGGAAACGCCATTCAAAGCGTTTCTGATCGTAAAATGGATACATCATTTGTAAAAGAGTGACGGCAAGTAGCCAACCGCCGATAATATCTGTCGGATAGTGAACCCCAATATAGATACGGGATACAGCTACCAGGACAGCAAGTAGAATCAACACGGCTTGTAGCACAAGTCTAGCTATGCCTTTCTTCATCCTCTGGTGAACAATAATAACAACTGCTCCTGCAATCATCATAGTTGATGCAGTATGCCAGCTAGGAAATGAATAACCGATGGTATCAATCAACCATTCAATACTTGGACGCGGACGTTGGTAGACATATTTCAGGGCTGTGGATGCCACACCCATCGCCGCAAAACTAGCAAGTAGGAAATAAGCTTCTATCTTCCATTTTTTATAGTAGTAAAAGATAGCAGCTAGAATCAAGGTAATAGCTAAAATAATAACCGTATTTCCTAAAACAGTAATAGAGGTCCAAAATTGACTGGCTCCACTTGGTAAATTTCCACGAATGGCAGACTGGACAGTCGAGTCAAAACCTGCTAGGGTAGTAGGATAAAATTTTACTACATAGCCCAATATCACAAAGGCCAGAGCAAAAAAAGATGCGTTTCGTAAATGGATTTGTTTATTCTTCATACAATATAGTTTACCTTATAAAGGTTAAACTTTCTTTAAAATAGGTTGGGCTGCTTTGTAACAGATATAAAATATTGCTGAAAGCACAATCCCTTGTAAAAGATTAAAAGGAAGTACCATCATCAAAAGATAGTTAGTCAGACCCAAGATTTCTTTAATATCAAAGTTTGCAAAGGCTGCATAGACAGGCACCGCATAAACGTAATTTAATACCAGCATCACTGCTGTCGAACCAATTGTTGCAACAGAGGCTGCTTTTAAATAATTTTTTATCGCTTGGTCATTTTTCCAGAAATAAGCTACTGCTAAAATGAAAACTGACATAGCTGCAATATTCATCGGTAAGCCAATAATTGTCGATGGTCCCTGATTATTTAAAATCAGTTTGAGAAAAGTTCGTACCAAAAGGATAGCAAAACTAGACTTCAGATCTAGAATAAGCAGACCAAATAAAATCGGTACGAGAGAAAAATCCACTTCCAGGAAACTGGCTGTTGGAATCAGCGGAAATTTCAAATACATGAGCAGAAAGGATACTGCTGAGAGAATGGCGATAATCGTCATTTTGCGTGTGTTTGTCATAAGGTTCCTCCAATTTTTGAAAATTGAAGAAGCGTGGAAGAGTAGGCAAAAAGCCTCCACTTCGTCTTCTCCCATCCAGACTTTACTGTCGGTTGTGGAATTGCACCACATCAGCTTTCGCTCGCAGACTACCAACGGACTATTTTGTTCTAATACTGCGTTAGCTCATCTCGACATACATTCAGTATAGCCTTCGATTCGCTGCCTAGTCTTAAAACAAAATAGCCACGTTTTACACTGCCGGTCGGGAATTTCACCCTGCCCTGAAGACTATTTCATCATACCAAAAAAGCCTTGCATTTGCAAGAGCTTGGTAAGTTTTCACTATTTTAACTTGTCCCCATCATAGGTGTGAACCAAATCTAGACCAGCAAACTGTTGCTGCCGAAGAGCCTCATATACAATCATACATGCTGTATTAGAGACATTAAGACTACGCACATGCTCATCATTCATTGGAATACGGATAGCTTTCTCTGGATGTTCACGCATAAAATCTTCTGGCAAGCCCTTATCTTCACGGCCAAATAAGAAATAATGAATGTTCCCATCATTATAGTCTTCATCCGAATAGGTTTTATCAGCAAATTTAGATACTAAGTGAACACGTCCTTGTTTGCTGGCATAATCCATAAATTCTGCTAAATTGTCATAAAAGCGAACATCTAACTTATCCCAATAATCTAGTCCTGCACGTTTCATCTTACGGTCATCAATTGGAAATCCCATAGGCTTAATGATATGGAGAGGACTATTGGTTGCAGCACAAGTTCGAGCAATATTGCCTGTATTCTGTGGAATCTGTGGTTCAAATAAGACAATGTGGTTTTTAGCTGTTTCTTCTATATACTCTAATGTTTCAATATTCATAAGGACCTCTCTGGTGACATTTCACTAAATACGAATACCCTTCGAAAATCAAATCCAAACCATGTCAGCTTCATTTTGCCGTATACCATGCTTGTTTTCTAGTTTCTTTTTTTTGATTTTCATTGAGTAAAAAGACTCGACTGTCTCCTATGGTAAGAAAGACAAAAAAATAGCCACACTGCCCGGAGTCAAGCTCAGCAAACAGCATGGTGAATGATGATTCATTCACTTAACTCACAACAGGTTTGAGTTAAATCAATGAAATCGTGATACTATTGTAGCTTAAAGAAGGCTGAAAATCAAGAGTTTTGCCCCATTTTTTTCAAATTTTCATAGAAAATGAAAAAGCGAAAGTTCTATAATGAAGTTAGCCACCTTACCTTAGTCAAGAATTAGATGTTTCACTATGTTTGAGTAAGTTGATGATTTCATTTGATAACAGGTTTGAAGCTGTTAGGCTAGGTGGCCAAGGCTAA
>NZ_JAIJZO010000015.1:0-57058 GCF_019754115.1 Streptococcus sp. 2018110
CAACTTTCTTATAATAGCTATAGTAAATTGAATAGACCTTTTAATAAGGCCTTCACCTCATCCCTGGTAACAAACTTTGTCTTATCATCTACAGAGCGACGAATACGTTCCTCAAATGGTTTTGAACTATCAATCTGTGCAACAATTCCATGAGCTAACTTAGGATTCACTCCTAATTCAACCAAATCTCTATAAGATACAACATTTTCACGTTCAAAGATAGGCATTTCAATATCATCACGACCTAAGAGATAATCTAAACTAACTCCATAGAAAATGGCTAATTTTACTAGATTGTCTACACTTGGTTGACGTTTGCCTGTTTCATATCTACTATAGCCATCTACCGTCATGTTTAAATAGATGGATAACTCTTCTTTGTTTTTTTCATTATCGATGCGTAGGGTTTGTAGTCTAGTTCCTAACATATTCTCATGTCTCACTTTCTTTTAATTGATAATCACACCTTTACGATACCAAATTTCTTTCATTTGTTCCCGACATTCTGTATTGTTTTCCCAAACATGACGGCAGAAGTATAAACATTCTCCTGACTCAAAGAATGACTCTAGCTCTTCTTTATACATTGAAATAAATTCTTCTAGAGCTTCTTTATCGTTTGAATACGGATAGACTGGTTTAAAAGATTTTTCTGTTGGATCAGTTGGGATGATTTCTAGTCCCCAATTTTTTCCAATTACCTGACCTGCGAAATTATAAATACTTTTATCAGTAACTTTCATTTCCACATTCGTTCCTAATTCCTTTCTGTAGTTTTTGAAGTGATTATTCACTTAAATAGAGCAGTAAGTGTATTAGTGGGATATTCTAATTTGGAGAAAATTTTATATATTAGTTTAAAAAGATGTTTTTGTAACTTACTGCCCTATGTAAATGAATAAAAGCCATGATGTCTGTTCATGGCTTTATCATTATGTTCCTTTTTTGAATTTATTTACTAGCCTTTTCAATAGCTTGTATACAGCTATGAACTCAAAATAGATTGCTGGAAGACACTCTTTGAATAAATCTTCGTCATCATAATATACACATGCTAAATACAAAGATAGTACCATAAATAGCTTTGTCCCTAAATAAACTAATAAATATTTTAATATTTCCATAAGCATTTTGTTTTACCTCATGATTTTTTCACTTAAAAAGAGTAGCAAGTCTCCTTGTTACCCTTTTTAAATAAAGTCATTATCTACAGGACGAAACCTAGTTAGTAAACAATGACTTTCCTGTTGTTAAATTAAAAAAGACGACTTGTGTTTACAAATCGTCTGGATAAGAAATGTTGCATGCTCATATCTTCGCACACTAAGTCCTATTCTTAACTTGGTAAAGTTTCAGGTTGTTTCACAACAACTTCCCTTCTTTACCTCGGATAAGTCACAGATTTCTAGCGGTATCAGCACCTCGTCCTCAACACCTTATCCTTTAGCAAGTCACATCCGTAACTCACACACCGCCCGCTTTGTCTCCTTTTCCGAATAAAGATAGAAAATTCGACCTCGCCTCCACCTACTAACTTCGGTAGCAGTTCTCCTTTTTCGCTCTACACAGGGAAAGAAGCATAAACACTTAGTACGCAGATTGTAGGCTTGAAAGAAGTCAGTAAAACCTACAATCACTTCAACCGTACTTGACTTTTTGAACTTTTACACGTATAATTAAATTGTCACATTTATTATGCGTGTGTTGGTTCAGCCAGTCTTGTACAGGTTGTCTGACGCACTTTTTATTTATTATTTTCAATGTTCAATCAAATCAATTTCGGTAAATTGAAAAGTTTTTATTTACCTCTTTTGATTTGTTATAATTTTCATTTTATAAGCCTTAGCTTATATTTATATTATATAACCTTTAGCTTTTATTGTCAACACTTTTTTTAATAAATTTAGAAAGATTAGTTATATGTTCACAGAACGCTTAAAAGCCTTACGAAAAGAAGCAGGGCTTACACAAAAAGATATTGCTCAACATTTCAAATTTTCTCAACCTGCATATCAACAGTGGGAAAGCGGAAAAAAAAATCCTGGAAAAGAGACACTCGAAAAATTTGCCGATTTTTTCGATGTATCCGTTGACTATTTACTAGGAAAAACCGATATTAAAAATTCATCAGAAATAGATGAAGAAAAACTGGATAGAGCTATTGATGAATCATTAGGCTTCAATGGTAAACCTGCTACTGAGCAGGAACGAGAAAACATGAAAGAAGCCCTTCGTATCTACTTAGAAAGTCTAAATGAACAATAATGCTCGAGCGTCTAATCACTGAAACAAAAGAATTAGACATTATCATACTTTATACAGATCTTCCCGAAAGCAAGGGAAGGCATCTTTGCATTAATAATTTAAAAATCATCTACCTTGATAAAAATCTAAATGATACGGAAGCAATCAATGTTTTACTACATGAACGCTCTCATTTTATTAATGACGATTGCAACAATAGCCTTTCTCAAATTCCAACTTATTCTCATAGAATTGAACACCAAGCTGAAAAAGACCGAATCATTGATTTTATGAACCTTATAAATACTGAGTATCCCATAAATGAGAATTTCAACTATCTAGAGTATATGCAAAATGCCCGTATTCCTACAAAGTATGAAAACTTTGTCAAAGAATTAGCTACTAAACTGTATCAAGAGAATATCAAAAAGACTAGATTGCTCTAGTCTTTTATCTTTTATTCTTTAGTAGACTCTAATTCTTCATTATAAGCCTTACTCCCCTTTTTATAGACTACATCTCCACCAAATGTCCCATTATAACTTAAAGTACCATCTTCATTATACTCATAGGTTAATTCATAAACAATCCCGTAAGAAGTATAAGTAAACGTATTACGCTCTTTATCAATAGTCATTGCCGTCTTACTTCCGTCTGGGTAATAATACCCCTCATCCCCTTTTATTTCAAAACGTAAAAACTCCGGTTTCCCTTCATATACCCAATAATATTCACCGTCTAATTCATTAGCTCCACCACATGCAACCAACGTAAACACGGATAAAACCAAAACCAACAAACCAATAATCTTTTTCATATCTTAACCTCGTAATCTTTCCCGCATAAACACCTTAAAGCGGTCAATATCTTTATTTACCAACTTACTAATAAGTTTGAATATTATAATACCGTATTGCAACTATCCAAATTGTATCATAATCTAACAAAAAACTCAAAAAATAAAACCATTTTTTATTTGTAATTTAATCATTAATATAACTTTGAAATCTGTAATATTTTCAAATACAAAATAAAAAATATTATCAACAATAATACCCTTTACTTTATATTCAAATTAGTAACACCTGCTTGGTTAGTTTTTTGGTTAGTTTTAATACATCATTATTAAAATCCCCATTGACACAAGCTTAAATAGATAAACTTGCTATAGGACTATTATAGCGTAAATTGACTCTGAAAAAAAGGAAGAATCATCAGTTTCTCCCTTTTCAAATACCTTCATCCATGATTCTAGAGCAGATGAATTCTACCTTCTTACCTCACAATCACATTAAAATGATCCCCATCAAGGTCCGTAAAACTTGCTCCATAAAAGCCGTGGGCATCTGTCGAGCGATCTGCAATTGGTCCACCATTTACTTCAATACGCTCGATAAGCCTATCCACTTCTTCCCTACTCGCCACATTAAGCGAAATCAAGACTTCATCTCCTTCTCTTTTCTAATTGATAGGCTTCGTATAGAGTGGACTGAAAAAATATAAAGAATTCTGATTGCACAAAAAAATTGCACTGATTTTTCAATGCAATTTTGGTATTACTAAGCATTTGCTGGAGTCAGAGTTTCCCCAATCGCTTCCAAGCGTTCTGCCCATTCTTGACGAGTCAAGCCGTTTTCAGAAATGTAACGGTTGCGCTCATGAGCACGGCATTCAGCTGAACAGCCGCGAACATACTTGTGCTCATTCTCTTCTGATGTCAAAATACGACGGTTACAGAATGGATTGCCACAGTTGACATAGCGCTCACATGGTGTGCCATCGAACCAGTCCTTACCAACGACAACTGGGTTAACATGGTTAACATCGACCGCGATACGCTCGTCAAAGACGTACATCTTACCATCCCACAATTCGCCACGAACTTCTGGGTCTTTACCATAGGTTGCGATACCACCGTGGAGCTGACCGACATCCTTGTAGCCTTCACGAACCATCCAGCCTGAGAATTTCTCACAGCGAACACCACCAGTACAGTAAACAACCACGCGCTTGTCCATGAATTTCTCTTTGTTATCACGGACCCATTGTGGCAATTCACGGAAGTTGCGGATGTCTGGACGGATAGCACCACGGAAATGCCCAAGGTCGTACTCGTAGTCATTACGTGTATCCAAAACAACTGTATCTTCGTCCAAGAGAGCTTCTTTGAACTCTTTTGGTGACAAGTAGGCACCTGTTGTTACAAGTGGGTCAATATCGTTGTCAAAGTCATTGTCTTCCAAACCAAGGTGGACAATTTCTTTTTTATAACGAACAAACATTTTCTTGAAAGCTTGCTCATTTTCTTCATCAATCTTAAACCACAAATCGCTGAACAATGGGTTTGCATGAACGTAGTCCATGTACTTTTGAGTTGTTTCATAGTCACCAGAAACAGTACCGTTGATTCCCTCATCAGCAATCAAAATACGTCCTTTGAGTCCGATAGACTTACAGAAAGCTAGATGCTCAGCAGCATAGGCTTCCGCATTTTCAATTGGGACATATTTATAATAAAGTAATACACGAATGTCTTTTGACATGATTTCTCCTTCTCAATCTTTGCAATAGATGATAAAACTCTGTCATTTCTAATAAATGATACCTTACGATTATATCGTTTAGCCCCTCAAAAGACAAAAATCTGAACTGAAAATTTAGAACCTCTATTCGCAGGTTCAGTGCTTATATGTAAAAAATACGGTAACATGGATGACATGCTACCGCATTTATTGAAGGTTCGCTATAACTTCTTAGTCGTCTAATTCTATTTTCAGCTGTCGGAGTTTTTCCAAGGTATCATGTCCGATAAGTTGGTCCACTTTTCGCTTATGGCGTCTAGCAATATTTTCCTTCCATTTATCTTCAATAGGATTATGTGGCTTCTCGATTTTCCTTTGCTCTTTGATTGCTCTTGCCTCCTGCCACTCCACTCCTTTAATAACTTCTTCCCAATAGCTGGCAATGGCAGAGCAGAGATAGAGTTGGACCTTATTCAACCAGTGTCCAAAAAAAGTTTGCGGAGCACTTTCCTCCACTAGCCGATAGGTCCTTTGGATTTCAATAAGTTGACTTTGATATTTTTCCCACTGGAGCATAGCTTTACTCGGCTTTTTTCGATAAAGTTGACGCTGTTTGATTAGAGCTATATACGGTGCAACAAAACGACTCGTCCGTATCTTGATAAAATTTCTGGAGGAGCGAATGGCTACCAGCATGCCTGAGGCCAATAGGCGTTCAACCTCCCTTGCCTGATGATCTGGAAAACGGTAATGGACTTGCCCCTCCTCTTCTTCAACCACTAAGCGAATCTGCATCCTACCATTTTGCCAACTCGCCTCCACCTCTTGCTTTTCATCCCATAACTTTTGAAAAAAGAGAAGAAGGTAGTAGCCTTGCTTACTAAGTTCATACCAACTGTTCGTGTGGTAAAGATAGGTCCGAATCGCTCCTTTCATATAAAATTCGCCATGGAAATCATAAAAAGTTGGCTGTTTATATGTAGATTGTGATGGGTGGTTACTAACTCGGAAAACCTTATAATAATAACTATTCCAAAGAATGCATCCATAAATTGATTTCGTCGTTTTCGATTGATAAAGACTTAAAACTTCCTCGTCAGGATTGAGTATAGAATGAATAATCGGTCCCAACTTTTCTTCTGTCCAGACCATACTTCTCCCCTTGAACACATGTTTTTGTTTGTTTTATATTATTATATCATATATGTATTTTTTGTATTAAAAAACCCTAGAATTTTTTCTAGGGAAAATAAAAACTTAATCTTTAGACAAGCTACCTGTCTTCGTTTGAGATTTTGCGTAAACAGCCAAAAGGAGTGTCCCTGCAATAGCAACCGTAATACTGTTTACAATACCTGCTACAAGTCCCTGTGCAAAGACCTTATTCGCCGCCTCACTGTAGATAAGAATATCTAAAACTGGGGCAATGACTCCCCAAGCAAGCACATTCGCCGCAATCTGAACAAGGTTAAAGAAAAGAATATCTTTCCCTTCAAAAATCCCTTCTTGAATACGCAGACGTTTTTTGGTAAGACCAACAACCAAACCAAAGACCCCTGATGCCAAAATCCATGACCACCATGGACCGTAAGTCAACGAATCCTTAAGCGTGTGACCAATGAAACCGACCAAGAAGCCAACCACAGGACCAAATACAACTGCCAATAGCGATTGAACAGCGTATTGAAGCTGGATAGAAGTATTTGGGACAAAGGTTGGGATATTGATTAAATGACCAATAACCACAAAGAGGGCTGCGCCGATACCAGTAGCAACGACTGTTTTGATTGAATTATTTTTCATAACTATCTCCTAAAATTTCTTTAATTACTAATACGTTTGATTTCAATATGCCAGTTTTGACCTACACCGACATTATAAGCCTTGGCAAATGAGCCCTGATTAATCGCAACACCTACACGATAGAGGGAATTGATATAAATCAATGGCTGTCCGATACGTACATCCGCAAAAGACTTGCCATAGGTTACTTGGTTTTGATACACAAGCATGTCGTTATTGTATATGGTCACTTCAAAGCGATCTTCAAACTGCGGTTGCAAGGTGTAAAATTCTTCCCTCGTAATCGAGGTCCAAAGCGAGCCGAATCGAACATCTAGAATATCAATTGCACCTTTTACATAATCTGAACCAACTTCCGTTGGGACTGTTGGAATTTCCACAATCTTATCCACGCTTAATTCTGGACCAACTTCTTCAAAGCTAATGTGTCCAGAAGCCAATTTAGCTCCCGTATAGGCATAAACATCTCGACCATGGAAGGTGTACGAATGTTCTGTATTGGCACGGCGATTGGCCACCTCTGAAATTTCTCGAACCGCCTTTATCCCCACATATTTTTTGATGAAGGATAGCGTCCCATTATCTGGCGTTACAATATAGTGATTTTGTTCGGTCAAAGCCACTACACTCTTACGTTTTGAACCAACTCCTGGGTCAACAACCGAAACAAATGTTGTCCCCTCCGGCCAGTATTCGACCGTTTGAAAGAGGCGATATGAACCCTCAAAGATATTGTACGGAGTAATATCATGAGTTAGATGGTGAACAACTAAATCTCTCGATTCTTGGAGAGCAACACCAATCATCGCTGAAACTGCACCATCAACTAAACCAAAATCTGATTGTAAAACAAGTAAATTATTTGACATACATTCTCCTAATCTTATTACCGTTCTATGATAACAGAAAACCCGTGACCATTCAAATAGATATTTCCAAAGCCTGGCTATAGTTTTTCCTTATACCTCATCTGTCAAGCACTCTACTATCAGCCACCGAAAACTCCGCAAATTTTCCCATCGTACCTTCTTCGAACTTAAGATAAAATCCTCCACTCTCTAGTTCCAACCAACTATCGTCTTTGAGCAATTGGATACAAAGAAAACTGCCTAGCAGCAGTTCCAATCTCCAACCTTTTAAGACATCCTACGTGCAATGAGAATCGTCTGCCGACGATTTCTATTTCCAACCTTCTAATAAAAATGACTGTCCCACGGACAGTTAGATACAAAGAAAACTGCCTGCCGGCAGTTCCAATCTCCAACCTTTTAAGACATCCTACGTGCAATGAGAATCATCTGCCGACGATTTCTATTTCCAGCCTTCTAATAAAATTGGCAGTCCACTGGACTGCCAATTTTATTAGAACCCATCTACATTCGTGTAGATTTTTTGGACGTCTTCGTCGTCTTCGAGGGCGTCGTAGAGTTTTTCAAATGTTGCGAGGTCATCGCCTTCAAGTGATACTTCTGATTGCGGGATCATTTCAAGTTCAGTGACGTTGAACTCTTGGATTCCTGATTCTTTGAGTGCCACGATGGCCTTGTGCAGATCAGTTGGGGCTGTATAGACAGTGATTGTGCCGTCTTCTGCTTCTACATCATCGACTTCGACATCTGCTTCAAGGAGCAATTCGAAGATGGCATCTGCATCATCACCTGCAAATACAACCACACCTTTTTTATCAAACATGAATGATACTGAACCAGATGCACCCATGTTTCCACCGTTTTTACCAAAGGCAGAGCGAACATTGGCTGCGGTACGGTTGACGTTTGATGTCAAAGTATCAACGATAATCATAGAACCATTTGGTCCAAAGCCTTCGTAACGACCTTCCACGAAGGTTTCGTCTGTATTTCCTTTTGCCTTGTCAATGGCTTTATCAATGATGTGTTTTGGAACCTGCGCTTGCTTAGCACGGTCGATAACAAATTTCAGCGCTGAGTTTGTTTCTGGATCTGGGTCACCCTTTTTCGCTGCTACATAGATTTCAACACCAAATTTGGCGTAAACTTTTGAGTTAGCACCGTCTTTTGCGGTTTTCTTGGCTACAATATTGGCCCATTTACGTCCCATGGGGAACCTCCTACATTTTATAAAATCGCTTTATTATACCATAAATGGCAAGGATTGAGAAGATTTTTAAAATCTTCTTCACTATACAGTTGACATATATAGTTTTCCGATATACAATATATAGTACAACTGTACATTTGAACTACATAGGAGAAGCCAAATGAAAAGGAATAAGCACCTCCCCTTAACGGAGACAACCTACTATATTCTATTAGCCCTCTTGGAACCTGCCCATGGCTACCATATCATGCAAAAAGTAGAGGATATGAGTGATGGTGATGTGAAAATTGCTGCAGGAACCATGTATGGAGCGATTGAGAATCTTTTGAAACTAAAATGGATTTGTTCCGTTCCAAGTTCCGATAAAAGAAGAAAAGTCTATCAAGTAACAGCAAAGGGACAAGAGATTATTAAACTGGAAACACAGCGTATTCAAAAACTACATCATATTGCCAAAGAATTAGGTTTTTAAGGAGGAAGCCATGATAAGACACAAATTATTCACCAGTTTACAAGAGGAAGAACATTGGATTAATTCGATTCAATCCGAAGGTTATCAGCTTGTCAAAGTAACTCCGTGGACAGCAGCCTATCATTTTGAAAAATGTAGTCGACCCTCTCATCCCGTACGCCTTGATTTTCATGAACATATTGCAAAAGGAGAATATTCAAATTACCTCTCTCTATTTGAAGACTGTGGTTGGCAACCTATACAAGGTAGTCGTAGATGTGGCATCCATTATTTTCAACAAACAATTGAAGCTTCAAGCACAGAAATTTTTTCTGATACCGAATCGAAAAAAGCATTCTATTCACGCTACCAAAATTATGCCTACTCCTATTTCGGATTATTTCTGACCTTATTTTTTATCCATTACCAAGTTGGACTCCAAAATGGATACACACTTTGGAATCCTAAATCCTGGTACCTAACTCCAGGACTATGGGAACGGACTGGCACCAGTTTTTGGTTTGGTTTTCTCTTTGAAACCCCATTCGCATTGTTTAGAAGTGGCATCATTCCGTTATTTTTCCTTGCTTGGTCTATTTATTTCCTCCATATCGCTAAAAAAGGTAAAAAAGAAGCGAAGAAATTAGAAAAATACTGATGGCATACTATCCAAAAGAAAAAGATTGAAAAGAATTGACTGCAATCATCTTTTCAATCTTTTTTTACTTTTTACAACTCTACTTTAGCAACTTGGCTATCTTGACTGACCTGTCCAAGATTTTCAAGGCTGACAGATTTGATTTCAGCTGTGTTTGTGAAGGCAACGACGATGGTTGTTTCGCGTCCTGCTGAGCGAATAGCTTCAAGATCTGCAACAAGGAGCAAGTCACCTGCTTCAACACGTTGGCCATCTGTTACCTTAGCTGAGAATGGAGCACCGTTTAGCGCAACCGTATCTAGGCCGACGTGCACCAAGACTTCTACACCCTTGTCAGACAAAATACCGACAGCGTGTTTGGTTGGGAAGACACTGGTTACAATCCCTGAAACCGGTGCGTAAACATTGCCGGAGCTAGGTTCAACTGCATAACCGTCGCCCATCATTTTTTGTGAGAAGACTGGGTCTTTTACTTCTGTAATGGCAATAGCTTGCCCTTCAGCGACAGAGTAAACTGTCTCCGTCACACCTTTGAACTGAGTCTCAGGAGCAACTTCTTCTGTCGCAACAATTTCTGTATGAGGAATAGCAACGCCTGATTCTAGCAAGTCTTGAATGTCTGATTTGAGAACATCTGCTTTTGGTCCATAGACTGCTTGAACACCTGAGTCTTTGATAATCAAGCCCATAGCACCAGCCTGTTTCCAAGCATTTTCATCTCCAACCTGTGCCACATCTTTAACACTAACGCGAAGGCGAGTCATACAAGCATCCACATCTGCGATATTATCACGACCACCAAGCAAGTTGATGATTTGAACTACTTGTGAATTGGCATCCGCAGTATCTACGTTTGAGTTTGAAACCACATCCGTTGTTTCTGTATCATAGTTGCCATTGCGTCCAGCTGTTGCTAGGTTGAATTTCTTAATCATAAAGTTGGCAATGAAGTACATACCAACCGCAAAGAGGGCTGTTACCCAGATAAAGTTAATAACATCCATACCGATACCAGCTTTAATCGCCATCGGTGTACGTGTAAGGAATTCGATATTACCAAATGAGTGCATACGCAAGTTGACAACGTCAGCCATGGCAAAAGCCGCACCTTGTACAAAAGCATAAACGACATAGAGTGGCATTGCTGCAAACATGAACATAAACTCAATTGGTTCTGTTACGCCTGTCAAGAATACTGCAAGTGCTGATGAAATAAACATACCTTTGTACTTATGTTTTTTATCTTCATCCACATTGCGGTACATAGCGTAAGTCAATCCCATCAAAATCCCTGATGAACCAATCATTTGACCAACTTTGAAACGGGCTGGAGTAATGTTTGCAAGAAGGTCATTGTACTGAGCCATATCACCAGCGTCTTTGAGGTTGATCAAGTCTGTAATCCAAGCCAACCAGAGCGGATCTTGTCCAAATACTTGTGTACCTGCTTGTGCACCTGTCAAGATGTCATAGGTACCACCAAGTGACGTATAGTTCATTGGAATGGTCAACATGTGGTGCAAACCAAATGGAAGAAGCAAACGTTCCAAGGTACCATAAACAAAAGGAGCAAGAATTGGTGCTGTATCCTGTGAGCTTGCAATCCATTTACCAAAGCTGTTGATTCCTGTTTGAACAACCGGCCAAAAGATAGCTAATCCTAGCGCTACAAGAACTGAGCGATAGATAACCACAAATGGTACGAAGCGTTTACCGTTAAAGAAGGTCAAAACATCAGGTAATTTGCGGTAATTGTAGTATTTGTTATAGGTTGTCGCCCCTACAAAACCAGCGATGATACCAACGAAGACACCCATGTTCAGAGCAGGTTGACCCAAGATATTGACGAAGTAGCCTGAAACTGGAATCTCTGTTCCAAAAACAGTGGTTACGGTTGCCGCTGCATCTGCAAGCATGTCAGTCGTCACACCAAAGAAGTGACCAGTAATCAAGTTAATCAAGATAAAAGCAAGACCTGCCGAGAAAGCACCGCCAGCTTTTTCCTTAGCCCAGCTACCACCGATAGCCAAGGCAAAGAGCAAGTGAAGGTTTCCGATAATCCCCCAACCGATTTGGGCAATAATATTCCCAATACGAATCAAGAGTTCTGATTCTGGGCTGATTAACGGAATAGAGTTTCCGATAGAAACCATAAGACCTGCTGCAGGCATAACTGCAATCACGACCATTAAACACTTACCGAATTTTTGCCAAAATTCGAAACTAAGAAATTTTTTCATTTTTTCTCCTTTATTTTTTGGCTCTGTGCCATTTTATACATTAATTTCAACTTCCACACCAAAATGGTCGGAAATAATCGGACGATTCTCTCCATTGAAAATCACTAAGCTGGATAAAACTTCCTTTTTCTGATTTAAGAAAATGTAATCCAATCGTTTTTCCTGACTGTGACCAGCCCAGCCATCGATAGCCTTTTCAACCGTAATCCCCTGGTCTTTTTCCATCGCTAGATTGTATGAATCATAAAGTCCAAGCTCTGTAATCGCTTCGTAGGCCTCTCGATCTGAGAAGGCATCGGTATTAAAATCTCCCATGAGAATCTTAAAACGTCTATTGCCAGTCCGTTCCACAATCGTACGAATGTTATCAAGCTGATCTTCCTCTTCACTCCCTGGAAGATTGATATGACAAGAATAAAGATCGATCAACTGGTCTTGATAGAAGACCGTCAAGCCCATAATTTTCCGTGATAGGATGGAATCAACAGATTTATTCTGACTACAATAAAATGGATCCATTTCATAAACTGGCAACTTGGTAAGAAAGGCAATCCCTTCTTCGTACTTATCGTAGCCGATATGTGAGTTGCTCCAATAATATGAATAGTCAAATTGTCCCAAGGCTCTTAATTTTTCTAATAAAATCAAGCCATAATTATCCGCCTTCAAGTCTTTCGTTACCAAATCAGCAGTTATGAGCTGATTGACTTCTTGAAGAGCGATGACATCATAAGCCTTTTCAGCTATTGTTTGGGCTAAAACATCTAGTTTTTCATCCTGCCTTTCTTCTAACCAGGCATGGACATTAATTGTTAGTAATTTCATTGCTCCCCCTCTCTCTGAAAATGCGTAACCGTTTTCTTTTTATATAAATAGTATAACGTAAACGTTTGCATTAGTCAATAACTTTTCCGTAATATTTTAAACTTTTACGTAAAAGTTGTGTATTCTACTAAATAAAATAGATGTACTGCCCCTTTCTGGCTCTTTTATGATACACTAATGGGTAGAAAGACAGGAAACTATGAGTAAGTATAAAAAAGTTTATCAAGATATTAAGAAAAAAATCGAAGAGCAGGTTTGGTCAACTGGACAGGCCCTACCGACAGAAAATGAATTAATGGAAGTGTATTCCTACTCCAAGGACACCATTCGCAAAGCACTATCTCTTCTTGAAATGGATGGTTATATTCAAAAGAAACAGGGGAAATCTTCTATTGTTATCGAACATGGTCTAATGAAGGACCAGTATCTTTCTGAAATTAAAACAGCGGGCGAATTGAACAAAAGATCACAGCACCAAATTCAGACCCAGCTTACTTCGCTTTATATTATTCAAGGCCAGGAAGATTTAATGTCAACTTTCGAAGTTGATGATAAGGTAGATTTCTATCGAGTGAGTCGGGTACGGACAATTGATGGTGAGCGGTTGGAATATGACATTTCCTATTTCGACCGTAGGGTCGTCCCTTATCTCAGCAAAGAAATTGCCGAAAGCTCTATTTACCGCTACTTAGAAGAAGAACTCCATTTAACAATTTCTCATTCCAGACGTGAAATCTCCTTCCGTTTTGCAAACGAAGAAGAAAAACAATTGATGGACTTAGGAGACTATGATATGGTCGTCGTGGTCACTAGTATCACCTATCTTTCAAATGGTCAAGCTTTCCAGTATGGAACAATTAGTTACCGTCCAGACAAAGTTAGCTTTGTTTCTATGGCGAAACGGTAAAAGGAAACTTTCGATTTTTTCGACCAAGTGTACAAAACTTCTAGAATTTTATAGTTATAAAAAGAATGTCTCCGCTTTTTTGCAGAGACATTCTTTGCATTTATATACTAAGGAGAGCACCAATAATGGTAAAAACTGATAGTTTTTTATTCTTCAACACATAGGAAGAATTGATCTGATAAGTTTTGGAGTGGTTCAATCAACTTTCCTACTAATTGTTGGAATTCAATTAGTTACTGTGCCAGATGTCTTGGTTGTACTGTTCAATAGTACGGTCTGAAGAGAAGAATCCAGCTTTGGCAATGTTATGAACAACTTTCTTGTTCCATGAATCTTGATCTTCGTAATCTGCAAAGACTTGTTCTTTTACTTCGATGTATTCAGCCAAGTCAATCAAGGTCATGAACCAGTCTTTCGAAATCAATTCATGGTGCAAGCGTGCAAGGCGTTCTTCGTTACCAAGTGCTTTTACCTCATCGCTAACGATAAAGTCAACCGCACGTTTGATATTAGCATCGCCATTGTAGTAGTCAGCAGATACATATCCAGCCTTGTCGTACAAGTCGATAATGGTATCTGAATCCTTACCAAATGTATAGATGTTGTCCATACCAGCCAACTCAGCAATCTCAACGTTGGCACCGTCCATGGTACCAAGTGTCAATGCACCGTTGAGCATGAATTTCATGTTACCAGTACCTGATGCTTCTTTAGAAGCCAATGAGATTTGCTCAGAAATATCTGTCGCAGGGATGAGTTTTTCAGCAACGGTTACATTGTAGTTTTCTACCAAGTGAACATTGAGGTATTTATTTACTTCTGGATCATTGTTGATCAACTCAGACAAGCAAAGAATCAAGTGAATGATGTCTTGTGCAATGATGTAGGCAGGTGCCGCTTTACCACCGAAGATAACAGTGATTTTACGTTTCGGAAGGTTTCCATTCTTGATTTCAAGGTATTTATGGATAACATACAAGGCATTCATTTGTTGGCGTTTGTACTCGTGGAAACGTTTGATTTGTGTATCAATGATAGAATTTTCATCCAGCTCGATACCTTTATTGTCTTTAAGGTAACGTTTGAGAGCCAACTTATTGTTGAACTTGATTTCAGCCAACTTAGCATGAACTTCCTTGTCATCAGCAAAGGCAAGCAATTTTTCAAGTTTAGTAGCATCTGTCAAGTATTCATCGCCAATCAATTCTTTGATGTAGTCAGCGAGGTCTTGGTTGGCAAATTCCAACCAACGGCGGAAAGTGATACCGTTTGTCTTATTGTTGAATTTTTCTGGGTAAAGCTCGTAGAAAGCTTTCAATTCAGAGTTTTTGAGGATTTCTGTGTGAAGCGCAGCTACACCGTTCACTGAGTTAGAGAAGTGGATATCCATGTGAGCCATGTGTACACGACCTGATTCATCAATGATTTGGACTGCTGGGTCTTTAATTTCTGCACGAATAAGGGCATCCAATTCTTTGATAATATCAACCAAGTGCGGCACCACTTCTTCAAGGAACTCAAGTGGCCATTTTTCAAGCGCTTCCGCTAAGATAGTGTGGTTTGTGTAACCAGTCATATTCTTAACGATGGCAACTGCTTCCGCAAATTCAATACCATGTTTTTCAGTCAAAAGACGGATCAACTCAGGAATCACCATTGATGGGTGAGTATCGTTGATTTGCACATAAGCGTAGTCAGCCAAGTCATGCAAGTTTGAACCGCGCTCAATTGCTTCATCAATCAAAAGTTGAGCAGCATTTGATACCATGAAGTATTGTTGGTAGATACGGAGCAATTCACCATTCTTATCAGAATCATCTGGGTACAAGAAGAGTGTCAAGTTTTCTTTAATATCAGTCTTGTCAAATGAAATACCATCTGTAATCAAGTCATAGTTTACTGACTCAATATCAAACAAATTGAGGTAGTTCTTAGTCTCTTTTTTATAGCCAAGAATATCAAGACGATCCAATTTTGATTTCAAAGTGAAGTTTTTGAATGGAACATCATAGCTGATAGTTGTTGGAATCAACCAAGAATCATTTTCAATCCAGAAGTTTGGCTCTGCTTCTTGCTCATTTTTCTTAAATACTTGGCGGAAAAGACCACAGTGGTAGTTCAGACCAACACCTTCACCGTTGATAGCAAGTGTTGACATAGAATCAACGAAACATGAAGCCAGACGTCCCAAACCACCGTTACCAAGTGATGGTTCTGGTTCAACGTCTTCAACTTGAGCCAATGATTTACCAGCTGCTGCCAATTCTGCTTGAACGTCTTTGTAAACACCCAAGTTGATCAAGTTGTTTGACAAGAGTTTACCGATAAGGAACTCAGCTGAGATATAGTAAACTTTACGTTTTCCTGTGTTTTTTGGTTTTGTAGCTGCAGCTTCTTTTACGTAGTTTAACAATTGAAGATAGATTTCTTCATTTGTCAAATCAGCTAATTTTTTCGAAGTGTTTGTTTCTGCAAATGTTGTAAATTTAGTCATGGTTTTCATTTCCTCGTTGGTATAGTAATGTCATTTTTGTCAAGAAGTCTTTGCGTTCTTGGGTCAAGTCTTCAGCTTTCATGCGCCATTCCCAGTTTCCACCGATAGTTGACGGCATATTCATTCGACTTTCTTCACCCAAGTCTAGGACGTCTTGCATGGTTGCAATAGCTGTATCACTCACTGTTGCAAACAGCATACGGAGCATAGCTTGGCTAACTTTTTCAATCGGCTTACGGTTGCTGTAGGCGTCCACGTATTCTTGTTGTTCTGGATCAAGATTGTTGTACCAGCCGTTGACAACCTCATTATCGTGAGTTCCAGTGTAGGCAACTGAATTTGGAATGCAACGGTGTGGAGCATCGATACTCTTACCTGTTACATCAAAGAAACCAAATTCTAAGATTTTCATGCCTGGATAGCCACAATCTGCAAGCAATTTGCGAGCTTTAGCGTCAATGTTTCCAAGGTCTTCTGCAATGATTGGAAGGTCTCCAAGTGTTTCTTTGACAGCCTTGAAGAGATTGTAGCCAGGACCTGGTTCCCAAGTTCCAACTTTTGCCACCTCTGCCTTACCATCAACTTGCCAAAAGTCTGAGAAACCTTTGAAATGGTCAATCCGAAGGACATCATAAAGTTTGAAACTTTCATGGATACGATAAATCCACCAGTTATAGCCTGTTTTTTCATGTTCTGGCCAATCGTAAATAGGATTTCCCCATAATTGACCATCTGCCGAGAAGTTATCAGCTGGTACACCTGCTACATAAAGCGGCTTGCGTTCACTGTCCAATTTGAATAGTTGGGGTTTTGTCCACACTTCAACGCTATCAGCAGAAACATAGATTGGCATGTCTCCGATGATTTTGATGTGGTGTTTGTTGGCATATTCTTTCAATTGTTTCCATTGGCTGAAGAAGAAATACTGGGTGACTTTGTAGTAGTCGATTTGATTTGCCAATTCTAAGCGGTACTTATCAAGTGCTTCCTCGTTGCGAGCTACAACTTTTTTATCATCCCATTCTTGGAGAGCTTTATTACCAAAGTATTCCTTGATAGCCATGAACTCCGCATAATCTGTCAACCAAGATGAGTTAGCCTTTTCAAACTCTAGAAAAGCAGCTTTTTTCTTATCATCTTGTAAAAATGCTTGAACTGCCTTCTCCAAAATTGGTCGGCGAACTTGATAGATAAGAGCATAGTCTACTTTTTCAGGATTATCTCCAAAATTTACATCTTGGAAATCTTCTGTTGCCAATAAGCCATCTTCAACCAAGAGGTCAAAGTCTATCAAGTGTGTATTTCCTGCAATAGCAGAGAAAGACTGGTAAGGAGAATCTCCATAGCTTGTAGTTGTTAGTGGTAAAATCTGCCAGTAGGTTTGCTTGGTTTCCACCAAGAAATCTACAAAATCATAGGCAGACTGTCCAAAAGTACCAATACCAAACTTACCTGGAAGTGAGGTAATATGCATCAAAATTCCACTGGTACGATTTGTCATAAAAACGTTTTCCTTTCTGTCGGTTACGAATATAGTTTAACGCAAACGTTTGCACTTGTCAAGGATTTTATAAAAAAAGTTTTAATATGTTCTAAAAAGCCTATTTTATAGCATTTGTTAGCGAATAACAAAAAAGAAAAAATCAGATATTTCTATCCGATTTTTCAAATTCTTCACTATTTTTAAGCAAAGCTTTGCTCTTTTATTTGGATGCTTCCATCAACCACATCCGCTTCCAGATATTTGACATCAACATGATCCAAATAGTAGTCTGTTACCTTGTCTCGAATCTGATTTTCAATCACACGGCGCAGAGGACGAGCTCCCATTGCCTGGTCATAGCCTTCTTCCATCAAAAATTCTTTCGCTGCTTCCGTTACCGTTAATTGGATGCCTTTCTTCGCCAGGGTCTTATTGACCTGGGCCAAGAGTAATTCTACAATGGCTTTGAGATCATCTTTATCCAAGTGCTTGAATTCGATAACTGCGTTAAAACGATTAAGGAACTCCGGACGGAAGAATGGGGCGATGCGGTCCATGATGTCTTGATTTTCTTCACCTTCTGGCATTCCATAACCAAAACCAGCATTAGAAGTCGCGATAATAATGGTATTTTTAAAGTTAACTTGGTTGCCCTGTCCATCAGTCAAATGCCCATCATCTAGCACTTGCAAAAGGAGGGTAATCACTTGTGGATCTGCTTTTTCAATTTCATCCAAGAGGACAATGGAGTAAGGATTGCGGCGGACACGCTCGGTAAGAGTATGGGAATTGTCATCATAGCCAATGTATCCAGCTGTGGTACCGATTAATTTGGAAACAGCTGTCCGATCGCTGTATTCCGACATATCCAAACGAATAATGGCATCCTTGTTACCAAACAAGTCAAGCGCTAACTGTTTTGCCAACTCTGTCTTACCCACACCTGTCGGACCGACAAAGAGGAAGGAACCAATCGGACGGTTGCCGTCATCAAAACCTGCACGATTCCGACGAATGGCACGAGATACAGCTTCCACCGCATCGTCTTGACCGATAACGTTAGCTGCCAGACGATTTTTCAATTCCTTGAGTCGTTCAATGTCAGAAGCTCCCATTTGAGAAACTGGAATTCCTGTCATTCGCTCAACCGCCTGAGCCACATCATTAACAGTCGCTACCACTTTCTGTTGCTCCGTATGATTATCAATCTGTTTTTGTAGCTTATCAATACGGACCTTTTCATTCAAGGCTTTTTCATAATCCTCTTTTTCAGCCGCCTCCAACTGTAACTGTTTTGCCTCAGCCATTTCTGCTTCTAAGGTCTGAATATCTGTCACAGGATGTTGTGCAGCCAAGTGAGCAGCGGTCACATCGACCAGGTCAATAGCCTTATCAGGCAAGCTACGTTGTGGAATATATTGGACGGAATAATCCACCGCAGCTCTCAAAACCTCATCTGGCAATTCAATATTGTGGTGGGCTTCATAAAGCGGCTTAATCCCTTTCAAAATCTGGTAGGTGTCTTCTGCGGACGGAGCATTGACCTTGACTTCATTGAAACGACGAGCCAAGGCAGCATTCTTGTGAATGGTATTGCGGTATTCGTCCTGCGTAGTCGCACCGATAACAGTTAACTCTCCGCGGGAAAGAGCTGGTTTGAGAATATCTGCTAAGCCCTTGGAACCTGAGTCTCCACCAGTGCTGCCAGCTCCTAAAATCTGATGAATTTCGTCAAAGAAGAGAATGATATTGCCAGCTTTTTTGACTTCATCCACAAGATTCTGCACATTTTCCTCAAAGGCTCCACGGTACTGAGTCCCAGCTTCCAAACCTGAAATGTCGATGGAGATAATTTCCTTGTTCTTAATGGCTGCTGGCACATCTCCGTTGACAATGGCTTGAGCCAAACCTTCTACTACCGCAGTTTTACCAACACCCGCATCACCGACCAGAACAGGATTATTCTTAGTCCGACGTGCCAAAATTTCAGATGTTTCTTGGATTTCTTTATTTCGCCCAATAACAGGATCCAATTTCCCTTCGCGAGCCTCTTGTGTCAAATTGCGACCAAGTTTTGCAAGAATCCCATCTGACTTTATCTGACCTTTAGCCTGTGTTTGAGCCACTTCTTCTGTCTGTGGCAGGCGACCAGTCTGACGGTAAATGGCAAATTCCTCCGGTGTCACTTCACGCCCATTGATAGAATAACGGCGACGCTCTGTGCTGTAGCCACCCATGTTCCCCATGAGTTGATTGAAAATATCATCCATATTGTTAAAATTATTGAAATTGTTGTTCATAGTTTTTACCTCTTTTATAATTCATTTGTTTTTGACTTTTACTGACCTTTTTTTGAAAAAATAGATTTAGTCTTTTAGTTTGCTTTTAGTACTAGGCAACGAGCTGAAGACAGTACTGGAGTACGGCAAAGCGAGTTAACGCAGTAATAAAAGATAAACTAAATGACGCTAGTAGGGTATAATCCTGTCTTTCATCCTAACCTCCTTAGAAGTTTGTCTTTTACTGATCATTTAGTCAATTAGTCAGTCAAACTTTTTAGTTTGACCTAAACTGACCTTTTGTTCAAAGAATTCGTAAGGTCCTTTACCTTACGAATCTTATTATAAACCATTGGTCAGTAAAAGTCAACAGTTTTGTTTGACCTTTTTTGACTTTTTATAGTCGAATGAATTAGCTTTCAGACAAGGAAATGAGGCGCAGGCTATACTAAAAAGTATGGCAAGGTGAAAGTGACGGTGTATCAAAGTTAATTCAAATGACTAAAAAAATCTACCTGACGGTAGATTTGGTAACTACTAGATGATAATCCCTTCCAAATGATCCAGTTCATGCTGGACAATCTGAGCTTGGAAATCTGTCAGCTTTAGGCTCTGCCTTTTCCATGAAGCATCCAAAAACTCCACTTCAATCTCCTGATAGCGTGTCGTCGGGCGGGTACCTTCCAGCGATAGGCAGCCTTCCTCTGTCTGATAGGGCTTGGCCTTGCTGATGAGGACGGGATTATACATGACCAGGTTGGTGAAGCCCATGTTGACGATGATAATCCGCTTTTTGACGCCAATCATGTTAGCCGCCATGCCCACGCAGGCGTGAGCGTTGGCTGCTAAAGTGTCCTGCAAATCCTGACCGACCTGCACATCTAGCTGAGTCGCAGGCTCAGATTTCTGCTGTAGGAAGAAAATATCTTTCATAATAGGTTGAATCATGGGAACCTCTTTCGATAAAGTATATAGTATTATTTTACTATTTTTTTGATAATTTGAATTATTTTATGCTTTATCGGATGAGGATAATAACGAAAAGTACCTGCTTTTCGTAGAATATACCCATTGAAATTCTGTTTGAATCGAAGAACACCATCAGAACCATCGAAGTTTCCTTGAATGCCAAGGAGATTGTAAAAGGGAAGGGATAGGCTGATTGAATGCCGCATAGCAAATTCTTGTAGGAGAATCGGAGCATAGAAACTGCCAAACTCTGTGCGGGAACCGCTGAACAGGTAAACCAACTCCCGACGACTGTAAACAAAGAGACTGGCAGCTATATCCACATCCTCAGTTCCATATTCCTCAATCCATTGTTGGGCTTGGCATTTTCGTTGTTCAAAACTGGTTAGCTGAGCCATTAACTCTCGAAGTTCATTTTGCTTCTTCTTGGACTGAGGAAATGGCCGCAAACGATCTGACAATTCCGCAATTCTTAGTTGTAGTCTGTCACTTTGCTCTTCCAAATGGTCTAAATAGCTGTAAAAATTGATACTGGCTATCAAGAAATCCGCCTGCTCTCCAAAAGAATCAAAAAAATCTTGGTAATATGCCAATGTCTTGTCTTCGTATCCTCTTTTTTTAGAGGTGAGAGCTGTGATTGCTTGAAAACGAAAAAGCTGACTCCTGCTCAAGCGCGTAACCTTCAGACCAAAACTGTTTGCCTTCTTACTCAATGTTTTCCCTTTTTTACTGAAGGAATCTGTTAAACTTGCTTGACTTAGCCCTTGCAAATCCTTCACATAATGCCAAACAGGCTCTCCATTTGGATAACCTGTTTGTAAGCCATCATGTTTAAATCCAACTTGCACCAGCTTCTCAATTAGTTGAGTATCTGCTTCACTCATTGGATTCCCTACACTATCAAAGACTTGATAGGTTTGGGAAGGCTTGACCACCAATTCAAGTACGCCTTCACGCTTCGCATAGTTTTTTAAAGATTGATAAAATTCCTCTAAATAAGCATGATCGGTAACCAGCGGTCCAGAATTCAATTCCATATACAAACCACCAGCCATCTTCTTACAGAAAAGCAAAGTAGAAATAACGATCTCTAATTGTGAATTTTTAAAACCAACATAGCGAACATCGTATCCTCGCTTGGATAGTAATCCAGCCATTTCAATGGATTGAAAAAATGATTTTTCATTTACTTGTTGACAATGCTTTAAAAATTCTTCTTTAGTTATTTGACAAAAAGTCATTATTTTTTCTTCCTTAATTTTTTTCTAATTTCCAGTAAAACTTGAAAAATCTTATATAATATTGGCGAAACAATAAGGTCGAACTCCCCAATATACTCTTCTACTACTGGATTCAAATGTGATTTAAAGTGATAAAGGCCTCCGTCTAAAGTTGGCTCTATTCCTCCTAAATTTTGCCATTTCACACCTCGTTCGAAAGCATACTTTGCTGTCTCCACCCATGTTAGTAAAGCAGGCTGATAATGTTTAAACTTTTCATCCATACCAGCATAGATATTTTCAGATGTTCCTGCAAAATTTATTGTCAAAGTACCAGCCAATGGAACTAACTTACTCCCGTTACGAGTCAGAGAATTTATCATTTCTAATTCTGTATTTATTCTTCGGATTTCCATTTTATAATTTTCAATCTTCGATTGTCTTGTAGTGGAGGTAAAGGTCATGGCCTCTTTTACTAATTTTTCTTCAAGATAAGATAACTGTTCATATCTCTCTGCTAAATCCAAATAGGCAACTACAAGATAAGAATTTTCTGGATAGGCATTCAATATTTTTTGATAATACTCTCTCCCCCGCAAGCGAATAGATTTGCGCTCCTCAGTCTTTTTTAATAGCTCTGAAAAATCTCTTAACAATTCCTCACGACCAATTCGAATCTCAATACCTTTATTACGCGCCGACCGAATATTTTGTCGAACTCGTTTATTTAGTGATTCCTCTGAGAAGGATTCGCTATATAATACTGCATGACAAGTAGGTTGGATTGTAGCCGACATGGTCTGCACTCGACCAGACCAAATACCTCCCAAATCAACAATCCTATCTTTGACGGCAAGTACATTTAATTCTTCTTCCCTATCTCCTGTTATAGTTTTACTAGATAGTCGAATAAATGGATCGAATTTTATAACAACACTGCGTTCTCGGAGGGCAAATTCTTTTATGGACTTAAATACAAATGACACTAATTCAGCATCTTCATAATCCATTACTGGACCTCTTGGTATATAAATCATCGTAAAACCAAATGGTACTACCAACCTTCTGATAAGAAGAGAAGCAACTGCCACTAATTTCCCATCTTTAAAAAAGCCTAGTCTCTCATTTCGCCACTCACTTTTTACGGTTGCCCACTGACTACTCTGCAACAGGTTAGCCTGTGGCGATTGCTTTACAAATGAATCATGTTCCTCAGCAGAAATACCTATTTTATAAGTGTAAAACATTAATTATTCCCCTTGTTCATAATTACTTTTAACGCTAATTAGGAAGGGCTTGCCCGTAGTGTCAAGCCCTGCTATACTAGTATAGCAATCGATTTTGTCAAGTATTTTTACTCAATCATAAAAAATAATAATGTTTTATTTGTGCCACAAAATCAACGTGCATATATATAATTGCTTTGTTTTGCTTCTAATATTTTAAAATTTAGCAATGTACCTCCAAGTCATAATTAAATTGATATGTACATAGCCAAGATGAACATAAAAAAGCCTAGTTCTCACTAGACTTTCCTTATTATTCTTTGCAATAAATCGCAATAGCTTGACTGACAAATGTTGCTGTTCCTGGTCCACCTGCTCGGTCGATGTTGGCTGAAAATCGCTCGTCCTCAACATACATAAGACCTAGATTTTGTAAGATTCCCTTGGTGCAGGTGTAGAAATTTTCCGTGATATAGGCCTGCAAGTTCGCTACCTGAGCCTGCACATCTGGATGATCGGCTTCCAAGCTCCGCATTTTTCCAAAAATTTCAAAAATAGCCTGCATCTCTTGGGCAAACACCCGGTCCTTACTGGCATTGTAACCTTCTTCAAACTCGGAATAGACCGAGGTCTGTCCCCACCGCTCCTTGGCCTCCGCCTTGTAGGCTTCTAGTTGACTGCTGTCAAATGCGTGAAAATCCATGACTTCTCCTCCTTTTTCTGTGAGCAATCTGGCGTGATTGATGATGCGATCCAGCCGTTCCCTTTTGAGCTCTAAAAGGGTGATATGGTCCCGCAAGACCTGCTGACGATTGACTTCCGTCACGTCCAGAAGCTGCTGAATATCTTTGAGAGGAAAATCTAATTCACGAAATAAGAGAATTTCTTGCAGACGAGCCAAATTCTCCTGATTATAGTAGCGATAACCATTTTCAGCCACAAATGCTGGTTTGAGCAAACCAATCTGGTCGTAGTGGTGCAAGGTCCTCACCGTCAGTCCCGTCAGCTGACTAACCTGCTTAACTGTCCAATTTTCGTTCATAGAAACCGCCTCTCTATGACTAGTATAAAGGATAACGTAAGGTGAGAGTCAAGAATTTTATCAAAAAACTTTTACATCTCACTCCACCCTCACCGGCACGCGCCCGTAGGTCTGCTCTGCTATTGCGTCAGCGCCCAGTTGATAGACCGCATCCGCCTGCCGGGTCAGGCTGTCCCAGGGCTCTTTTCCGATCCGCGTCACCAAGCCCACTCGCTCCTTGACGGTCTTGAGATAGGCCTGGCCTCGAGCTGAAAAGCCTAGGACATGGACCGCTTCTGGCAAGGGAATTTCCACCGCATTGACCAAGATGTAGGTCAGCACCCGCCGCACCCGCGCCTTGGTGTAGCGCTTGGTCGCAACAGCATCCACTAGCTCCTCCACGGTCGCTGCGCTCCCAATGGCAGAGCGGATACGACTGGCTAGTTCTTCGTTTACCTGAAAGACCTGACTGAGATCTCGGTGGGTCGCAATCTGGTAGCGGAGCAGGGGAAAATAATTTCTCCAGCTTACCTTGGTCGCCTCTTCAAAGAGACTGGCAGACGGTAAAAAGTCACGCACCAAGTCCAACTGGTCAGCACCCTTTCGGATAGCCGTCGCCGAGGCGTAGGTCGTTTCTACCTCTTCCGAGTGAAAACCAGCCCCCTGCCGCTGAACTGGGCCAAGCTGAATACCTGTTCCAGCCACCGCCTTAGCGTAAGCCAAGCCCAGAATATGATTAGGTGTATCACCTGTGAAGGTCAGCCCAGCAAACTCCTGCCACATGGCCTGGGTCTTCTGTGGATAAGAGAGATTGTCTGGCAAGTTTTTCACAAAATTTTCCATCTCTTCCGACTTATCCACATAAATATCCGCAATTTTCTGGTAATCCAGCATTTCTTCCGTGCCGAAAACCAGTTTTTCCACACCTAGCCTGTGTAAAATGCTGATGGCTCCCTTGGCAAAATGGTCAGCCGACTGGACCGACACTAAAAAGGGCATCTCAACAACAAGATCTGCCCCATGTTCCAAAGCCATCTGAGCCCGTGTCCACTTATCAACAATGGCTGGCTCACCCCGTTGCATAAAATTGCCAGACATAACCACTATTTTCAAGCCTTTCGCCTGGTCCAGCAGGTATTTATGCCCCGTGTGAAAGGGATTGTATTCTGCAATAATCCCTGAAATCATGCCTTGACCGCCTTGAAAAACCACCGCTGGCTAGTTTCTGTCGGAGCTTGATCTTCAAAGTCCGCAAAGACTTCCACAGAGGCAAAACCAGCTTGTTTCAAACATTCCACATAGGTTTCAATCGGATAGGTCCGCTCTTCATGAACTTCATCCCGACGAATAAACCGCTCCTCTTGGCTGTCCTCATCTTTGACAAAGAAGGTCAATTCGTGAACAATGGAATGCTCATGCTCACCTTCATAGGTGTCCCAGACAAAGGCAAAATCCTCGTAGTTTTCATGGTAGCTATAGCCTGCAAACACTTCCTCCATTTGATAGATGGAGTGAACGTCAAAAAGGAAAGTACCACCTTGATTGAGAACAGAGTGAACCCCTTCAAAGACCCGCAAAACGGCTTCTTGGTCTGCCATATAGCACAGACTGTCCGAGTAACAGGTCACCGCATCGAAATCTCCAACACCTTCCAGAGCCATCATATCTGCTTGGGCTAGTTCCATCATGACACCAGCAGCTTCTGCTTTTTTCTGGGCCAATTCCAACATTTCATAGGACAGGTCAAGCCCTGTCACCTCATAACCCTTTTGAGCAAAACGCACAGCCTGAATCCCTGTCCCACAGGCCAATTCTAAAATTGTCTTGGTATCTTGTGGCAAGTTCCGCAAGCTAAAATCTGTCCATTTATCATACAAGCTGTCATCCATGATTTCATCATAGACCGCCGCAAAGGTTTCATAAGTTGCCATATTTTTCTCCATTATCCGAAATGTTCTTCTAACATTTCTTCATTATATTTCAAGATGATGTCCTTATTTTTTAAATCAAAAAAGATATCTTTTCCATATTTTAACTCTATAAAATCTTTAAAGTCCATAATATTTATTAATTTCACTAATATTTCCTCAATATCATCATAAATTTCAACTTTATAGAATTTTCTAGGTGTTACTCCATATTGTCCTCTATTCGACGCACGAGAGGAATTTGTTTTTCTTGTAATTTCTTTATGTACTTCTTTACTCAGAAGAAACATATTTTTATAAGTGTCGATTTTCTGTCTCGATAAGTGATTTTCCTCATCAATCTCAGCCCACTCTATAACGTGATGCACCTCAAATTCATCAGAAGGAAAATCCTTCTCATTTACTGCGACATTATTTTTGAAAAATTCTCTTCGTGACCGCTTACTTTTAGATGCTGCCATATTTTCCTTTCATAAAAAGCAGCCAATCGACTGCTTCATTAACTCACACTGTGTTCAAAAAGTCAGAGTTTTGAGTTGTTGACAAACCCTTTTTGTCAGTCGAGTTCTCTCCGCTCTCACTACTCCTCTTCTAAAAGTTCTGCGACTTCCAGGAAGCTACCTTCGTGCCATAATTTTTCAAGGTTGTAGAGGTCACGCATTTCTTCTGAGAAGATATGAACGACTACGCCTCCAAGGTCCAAAAGGACCCAGCCACCGTTACTATCGCCTTCTACACGGCTCCCCTTGATCCCAACTTCCGCTACCTTTTCACGGATGTTTTCCGCAATAGCCTCCAACTGACGACTGTTCATGGAACTGGCAATCACAAAGTAGTCTGTCAGGCTAGTCACGCCTTGAACATCAATTACAACAAGGTCCTCAGCTCGCTTGTCATCAGCAGCCTGGACCACAACTTTTACTAAATCTAGTTCTTTCATCTTATCCTCTAATTATATTTTCTAATGTATCCACCTGGGCAAAATTCCATGACCAGATGTTTTGGTAGTGGTCAATCAAGTCCTTGGCATCCAATTTTCCTGAATAACCTGTCGTCGTTCCATCCTGAATCACAGCTACCTTGTAGCCTAGTTCAAAGGCTACTTTAATCGTCGTGTCAATGCAAAAATTGGTCGCCATGCCCATGATGATGAGTTGCTCAATTCCCTTTTCCTGCAAATAAGTATGAAGTCCTGTTTCCTTGAAGGCACTATTAAAGGTCTTATCGAAAATCTTCTCACTAGCTAAGGGTGCAACAGTTGAGGGAATCTCCCAGTCAGCAGTCCCCTTGACCAATTCCTGGTCATGATGGCGGACATGGATGACCTCTAGCCCCGCTTGACGGGCTTGAGCAAGGCTATCTTGCCAGAGCCGAAGCCGATTTTCAATCCCATAGGGCTTGCCTTCCACAGGCAAATGCTGAATGTCAATGACTAACAATGCAGATTTCAAAACTTGACCCCAGGCGTTTCCAAACGGAACACCAATTCCCTTTCTTCTTCAAGATCTAAGACAAAACCATTTTTCTCCAAGAGTCTTGCCATCTTTTGGTTGCCCTTGACATAAGAGACAATCAAATGATTGCAGACAGGGTGCTTCTGAGCCAGTTGAATAACAGCTTCCAAAGCTGCCTGACCATAGCCTTTCCCCTGAAATTCTTGACCAATCATAAACCGCCAGAGCATATACTGCTGGATGTCCTCATCAATGTCAATCAAGGCAAAGCCAACAACCTGCTCATCTGCCCAGATAGCATAGGGAAAGACATCACCATTCATTCTGTATAGCCAGGCATCCGCCAAGGAACGCACGTTGGGAGCTACGAAGCCCTTATCTGCCTCGGCTACTGTCAAGTCCAAGACAGCTTGATAGGAGCTTTCATCCACAGGTTTTAATACAATCATCCCTACTCCTTCAAATATACAACATATCCATTGTAGGTTTCCAAAGTTTGTGGATAAATGGGAATTCCCTTCTTGGCCAAGTAGGAAATGGTTTGGGCAGTTTCATAGGCTACCGCCTTGTCCAAGGACTCTTTTGCGATACGACGCGCCTCGTCCACCCCAGGAAAATCCCGATTGGGTTCGATGTAGTCCGCCACATAGAGCACCTTGTCCAGCAAGGTCATCTGCCCCGCACCAATGGTGTGTCGTTGAATAGCTTGAAAAATTTCCTCATCTTCCAAGCCAAAATCTTCTGCGATTTTATAAGCCCCAACCACACCGTGCCAGATGTTATTATCCCAGTTAAGCAGGTCCTTGTCCAAATCATACTTGGCAATCAAGTCCAGAAAGACTTGGTCATCCACTTCCTTAGCATAATCATGCAAAAGCGCTGCCAGACTGGCTTTTTTCGGATCACAGCCGTATTGATCTGCCAAGGCAAGCGCTGCCTGCTCCACACCTAAGACATGTTGGAAGCGCGCTGGCTTCATGGCTACACGGATTTTTTCCAAAAGAGCCTGGCGGTCAAATGTCAAATCTGCTGCAATCATTGGTAAAGTCCCTTTTCTTCGATATAGTCCAGAACTTCATGAGGCACCATAAAATTCGGCACCCGCCCTTGCTTGATAAAGCTCCGTACCATGCTGGAGGAAATGTCCATCAAGGGCACATCTACCCAGATAACAGGATAGGAAGTCCCTGCCTTGTAACGAGGACGCTGGACACCAACAAACTGCACCAACTGGACCAATTCATCAATCCTGTGCCATTTTGGAAGGTAGTCTACCATATCTGCACCGATGATAAAATAATAATCCGTATCAGGATTTTTTTCCTTCAGCAATTTCATGGTGTCGTAGGTATAGCTGACACCACGGCGTTCCAGTTCAATGGTTTCAATCCCCAAGCCGTCAATACCTGCAATAGCCATCTTGAGCATGGAATAGCGATGGTATTCGTCAATGGTTTCTTTCTTATCCACATGAGGCGGAATGAATTCTGGCATGAGCAAGACTTCATCCAGCTTCAACTGTTGACGGACCTGGTCTGCCACAATCAAATGAGCATTGTGGACAGGGTTGAAATTCCCTCCCAGAATCCCCACTTGTTTGCGATTGGTTTCTTTCTTTTCAACCTCTAATTCAACCTTGGTAAAGGGTGTTAAGAGTTCAATAGCCATAGGCTCTCCTTCTTAGATTTCTTTGACCTGTTTGGAAATTTTACGGTTCTCTTTCTTGCTAGATTGTTTGAATAAAATCAAAATGCGACCGATTTTTTGGACCGTATCCACACCGATTTCTTCTTCCAAGATTTCTGCTACTTCGTGAATGTTTTCATCCGTATTTTGTAGCAAGGTCACCTTGATCAATTCACGCGCGTCCAGCGCCTGACGAACACTGGTTTTAATCTGGTCATTTAGACCATTTTTCCCAATCTGAATGATGGGTTTGAGACTGTGTGCCTGACTGTTCAAAAAGGCACGTTGTTTTGAAGTTAATGACATCTATTTTTCCTATGTTTCTATAATTTATTGGCTAACAAATGTAACCAGTACTCACATCTAAATAATCGCCTTGCGGATCACCACATCCACACCCTTAGGCGCCCAGGCAGCAATCTTAGCCTCTTCATTGACACGAATCCAACCAAGACCTGAGAAGACCACATCCGTCTTTTCGTTGATGGTAAATTCATGACGAACCAATTCAGGAAATTCTTTCAATTCCTTGCTGGTTGGCGGCACTAAAAGTGAACCTGCATGTTTCTGGTAAAATTCACTAGCCCCCTTTAACTTGGTGCGGTGGAGTTGCAATTCATTGTCAAAGAAGGCCATAAAGCCTTGGCGTTCACCAGCCACAAAGTCAAATCGTCCCAGACCAGCCAAGAACAAGGTTTGTTCTGGATTGAGCTGGTAGGTCTTTGGCTTGATTTCTTTCCGGGGGCTGATGTACTTAAGGTTTTTAGCCGTCAAATAATGGGCCATCTGGTGACGATGGATAATTCCTGGCGTGTCATAGATGTATGAACCATCATCCAAAGGAATTTCAATCTTATCCAGCGTCGTTCCAGGGAAACGTGAAGTCGTAATGACATCCTTGTCCCCTGTGATTTCTTGGATAATAGCATTGATCAAGGTTGACTTGCCAACGTTGGTCACACCGACCACATAGACATCCCGTCCCTTGCGGTGTTGTTCAATCTTTTCAATCAAGTCCTTGATAGCTTGCTTGTTTTGGGCTGAAGTCAAGACCACATCAACTGGTCGCATGCCGATTTCATGCGCCCGCTCGGTCAACCACTGGGTGACCTTGCCTGTCTTGACAGACTTGGGTAAAATGTCCTGCTTGTTGCCGACCAAAAGCACGTCATTTCCAGAAATAAAGCGAGGCAAACCTGGAATGACTGAACCATTGAAATCAAAAATATCAATGACATTAACCACCAAGGCATCGCTTTCTCCCACGCTATGGAGAAGTTTCAAGAAATCGTCATCCGAGATATTGACATCTGAAATCTCATTGTAATGGCGCAAACGGAAACAACGTTGGCAGTAGAGTTGCCCTGTTTCCAGGCCTTTTTCTAGGGCTGATTGAGGTGTAAAACCAGCGACTGCCTTGTCTAGCGTCTGAATCTGGGCACCACAGCCGATACAAAATAATTCTTCCACTTACATCTCCCTCTTGTAGTTTATCGCTCCATATTTAGCGATGATTTTTTTCATGGTCCGTCGTTCACGCCAACGATTAATCTGCGTATTGATAGAGTCCGTCTTTAGCAAGGGTTTGACCAAGACAGACTTGAGACCAGCTCGCTTAGCAGCCCGAATGTCCGTCATCAGCTGATCACCAATCATGACCACTTCATGTGGCTGGACATCATAGCGTTTCAAAGCACGGTTAATCCCAAAGGTGAAAGGCTTGAGAGCGAAGGCTTCAAATTCAATCCCAAATTTTTCAACCGCACGTTTGACACGTTCGTATTTATTGTTTGAAACCACCACAACGGGAATGCCTGCGTCTCGCAAATCATGTAACCACTGGCGCATCTCTGGCGTTCCATCGGGATTGTTCCAAGCAATCAAGGTATTATCCAAGTCAACAAACACTATTTTTATGCCATGTTTTTTCAAGCTTTCGACGGTCACGTCATAAGCCTTTTCCAAGGCAAAATCTGGCATGTAATTTTCTAAACTCACTATCGTCTCCAAAGTTTTTTATCAGACAATTATACCATTTTTCTAAGAAAAATGCGAATGGATAGCAGAAAACACTCGGTTCAACCGAGTGCCTTCTGGAGGTAATCTAATGGTAGTTGTAAATTAAATCTACCCTTCTTCCAAAATCCAATCTTTCGGAATGAAAATCATATGGGTTAGCAACCAATCAATATCAAGAGTAAATTTTGAAAAAGCAAAACCGATTTGCTCTACTCCTGACTCATCCTCATCCAACCCCAAAATGGTAAGAGCATGTCCATAATTTGCATGACTATCATCGAATAGACGCCATGCGAGAGCGCGATAAATTAACTTCTTAGCATCATAGAGACTGTAACGCTGTCTGTACTCTGAAAATGATTGACAATCCTTACCTTTGGGTTCAACTCCTTTGGTTTTAGCAATGGCAATCAAACTATCATAATTATGATAACGCAAAGTGCTATTCAAGGATTGGGCTAAACGAACAGCATAGTCCAAAGCAAAATCACTCATCTCCACTGCTACAGTCCCCAACTGTTTACGCAATGGATTCAGAAGTGTTACGGCATATTGAGCCAACTCTTCTCTAATTTCTTTGTCTAAGTTCTCAATATCAGACAGGATAATTTCCCTATCTGCTTCCTGACCCTTGTAGACATTAAGCAACAGCCCCTGCTCGCCAAGTCTTTCCAATTCCGCATCGAAACCAGTTTTCTCAGCTTGTGCATACTCTAAAAGCTTCTCATAATATCCATCTGGCAATAGAATCTTATCTGAAATTTCGTGATTTCCAACCATCCCCATAGTCTCCTCCCCACGTGTTTATTTATACCATTATTGTAACAAGTTTATACATTCTTGTAAATATTTTCATATCACAAACCCTTTGTGCAATATGAACAAAAAGCACCCACTTAGGTGCTTTCTAGGAGGGGTATAAAAAAGAATAAAAAGAGTATACTCCCTCTTCCTTAAATAAAGCTAATATAAACCCAGAAAAGTAAATAGTCTGCTGAGCCGTTTAGAGGTAGACCTGTCCTACCAAAACAATCTTGTCCCATGAACTTGGTCAATAGCTAGTTTTTCTAGTAAAACTGGCACATTTTCCACAGTCAATCCACCACCAATCAAGATTTCAATTTTACCTTGTGCATAGGCGACAATCTCCTGTAACCATTCCACCTTGTTCAAGGCAGACCCTGTCAGACTTCCACGCGTCAAAATCCGTGTCACTCCATGTTCTGCCAGCCAATCAAGAGCCTCAAATTGGCGTTCGCGAGGAATTTGGTCAAAAGCCATGTGAAAGACAATCTGACAGTCCTGCGAAACAGCAAACAGTCTTTCCAAGGCCGCTTCGTCCAACCAATTTTCCTCGGTTAACAAACCATAAACCAGACCATCTGAACCTAGTTCAATCGCTACTTTACAATCTTCAACCATCATTTCCACCTCAGCTTCATCGTAGCAAAAATCTCCACCTCGAGGGCGAATCATGGTCATGACTGTGGCTTCATTCTCATGAGCCAGTTGACAAACATGTTTGATCACTCCATAACTCGGCGTCGTCCCTCCGACTGCCAAATTATCACAGAGTTCAATCCGTTTAGCTCCTAGGGATAGGGCCTTCATCACACCTACATGATTTTCGGAACAAAATTCTTTAATCATCTTTATTCCTTTCAAGTTTTTTCTTTAGTATAACAAAAAAGAGTATATTAACCAATACTCTTTTGGGCAACCAATATATCTTTTAAAGAAATAAGTAAAACAGCAAGTAAAATCAACAACATTCCAACAAAATCAATTGCATAAAATCGTTCATTGACCAACCACACTGCAAAAAAGACAGATGCAATCGGCTCAATCGAGGCCAAAAGACTACCATTGACAGGACCAACCATACTGACGCCTTTAAGAAAGGCAGTATAGGCAAAAATCGTCCCGACTCCGACAATACCTAGCAGACCCAGGAAACTTCCACCATCAATAGGAAGACGATGCTGCCAAGTTTGCAAACCAAGCGTGACTACAAAACCACCCATTAACATCCCTAAACCAATCACCGTTATACTGCCGTATTGACGGATCAATTTACCTGGCAAAATAATATATAGCGCATAAGTAAAGGCTGAGAAGATTCCCCAGAACAAACCGATTGGAGTCACTGCCAATTCATCTAATTTGCCATGAGTCGCAATCAGAAAAGTTCCTGCTACGGCTAAGAGAATTGAAATCAACTCAATCCCTGATGGTTTTTCCCTATTTTTCAAACAGGTATAAGCCAAGACTAAGATAGGGCAAAGGTATTGTAAAACCGTAGCCGTTCCCGCATTGGTATGATAGATGGCTTGTAAATAAGCCATCTGGTTAAGAACCAGACCCAACATCGCAAAAACAAAAATTCCCAACAAGGCTTTTCTATTTTTCAACACTATCAACAGCTGTTCTTTCGCTGTAGCATAAGCCAGGCCAACGAGAAAGAATCCCGATACCAACAAACGCAGGGAGGTAATCATATCCACCGAAACACCACGTGACATCAAGTACTGCCCACTCACTCCAGACAAGCCCCAGGCTATACCTGCTATTAATGTAATCAGTGTCCCCAATCTCTTTTCCGCCATCATATCTCCTTCTCACACTGTGAATACTTCCATTATACCAAAAGAGCAGGAAGGGAGGCAAAAAGACAGGTCCAACCTCACTAAGTTTGCGTCAACATCTCAGCGCAGTGGTTGATTGGCTTTAACAGTCTGGGGGACTGTTAAAGGTTGGAGATGGGATTTGCAGAGCAAATCTCAGCAATTCGCGTTTCACGCTCCAAATCTGACCTCTACGACTGATGCGAACAGAGTTCGCTTCATCTCCAACCTCAAACTGTCTCCCAGACAGTTTTGTAGCGAACTCTGTTCGCCCTATCTCCAGTCTCCAAAGATTCCCCGAACCTTTGGAGCTATGCGGGGTGGGAGTTCAAAAGGTCTGGGAGACCTTTTGAAGTGGGAGATACAAGCTGGCGGTAGTCAGCTCTCATCATTCAAGGTCTGGGGATAGACTGTTTCAGCTCAACAACCAGAAATGATGAATTGTTGACGAACTCTTTAGATTGGTCGAGTTCTATCCCACTCCCACTCTTTCTTACATTTATGCTACTAAACCTACAAATTCTACGAATCGTAGAAAGGCTGCCTGTCCTTCTGGAGTTCGTTTGTAGACCCCTGCATCTTCCAATACACGCGCGAAAATTTGTCCCACTGACTCACGAACAACTTGTTCGACGGTTTCTTCCGTCACATCTGGATGAGCTGTTTTCAGACTTTCCGCCCAAGACTGATGATAGTCAGCTACCTGACTAGCTTGACCCAGTAAGAATTTTTCTACTTCAGCCAATTCTGCCTTTAAGCGTGGAGGTAAAATCGCCAAGCCCATTACCTCAATCAAGCCGATATTTTCTTTCTTGATATGTTGCACATCTGGATGTGGATGATAGATGCCATCTGGAAATTCTTCCGAGGTCTGATTGTCGCGGAGAACCAAATCCAGCTCGTACAAATCTCCTCGTTTCCGAGCAATCGGGGTGATGGTATGATGGGGAGTTCCATCCGTCTCAGCCTTTATCTGAACGCTATCATCTGAGTAGCTCCGCCATTTTTCCAAAATCTTAGTCGCTAAACCAAGAAGCGATGGCTTATCTGCTGAACTCAAGCGAATCACCGACATGGGCCACTTGACAATGCCTGCCGAAACGGACTCAAAGCCGTCGAAGACCAGCTGGCCTTCTATCGGTGCCTTTTCCATGGCAAAACTGTGCCGCCCACCCTGATAGTGATTGTGGGTCAAGATGGAGCCACCCGAGATTGGTAGGTCGGAGTTGGAACCGACAAAATAGCCTGGCAACAAATCCAGCAAGTCCAAGAGTTGCTCAAATGTTCGCGGACTAATGACCATCGGCACATGTTCCTGATTTAGGAAAATAGCATGTTCATTGTAGTAAGCATAGGGCGAATACTGGAAGCCCCACTTTTCCTGACCAAGATCCAAGCGAATAATACGGTGGTTGGCGCGTGCAGGATGATTAATCCGACCCTGATAGCCCTCATTTTCCATACAGAGTAGGCATTTGGGATAATTGCTCGCTTCAGCTTTCGTAGCAGCTGCAATAGACTTGGGATCCTTCTCAGGTTTGGACAGATTGATTGTGATTTCCAAATCCCCATACTCTGTCGAAACTGGATAATAGATATTTTTCGCAATCGCAGCCATCTTGATATAGTCATTGCGCTTGCTCAATTCATAAAAGTCCTCAATCGCTTGCTCTGGACTGTCCTGATAGGTCTGCCAAAAATCACGATTGACCTGACTCGGACTCGGTGTCATCAAATCCATCAAACAAGACCCAACCATGTCCTGCTCTTCCAGCAATTCACCCACAAAACCAGTTCGAACTCCATGAGCCAATAGTTCATCTTTTAATTCAATCAAGTCCTCTAACTCTGTTTGAACAGTCAGAACCTGGTCTCCCACCAAAGCCAAGACTCGATTGCGCAGGTAAAGAGCATCCATTTCTTCAAAACCACTGTTGGCAATGACCTGCTCAACAAAACGATCCACCAATCCTGTCATCATTTCTCCAATCTATTATTAATCATAGTCTTTCAGTTTACTTTTAGTATAAGGCAACGAACTGCAGGCAGTACTGAAGTACGGCAAAGTGAGTTAACGCAGTAATAAAAGATAAAATGAAAGACTATAAGACGCGAGAACCTCCAGCAATTTCCGCTACATAGAAGCTTGGTTCATAGCCAACGACCTCAGTATAGGTCTTACCAACATTTTCAGTAAAGGCATCAACCTTGTCCTTATGAACAATAGCAATACCACAACCGCCGAAACCAGCTCCTGTCATCCGAGCACCAAGAACGCCTTCTTGCTCCCAAGCTGTATGAGCCAAGGTATCCAATTCCAAACCTGTCACTTCATAATCATGTTCCAAAGAGACATGAGAAGCATTGACCAAACGACCAAAGGTTGCCAAATCTCCTTCTTCCAAGGCCTTACGAGCCTGCAAGGTCCGTTGATTTTCTAAGACAGCATGGCGGGCACGCTTAATACGATTTTCATCCTTAATCAAATAACTATATTGATCAAAGGTCCATTCATCCAATTCTCCCAGAGTTTGAATATTCAAGACTGCATTCAATTCTTCGACTGCTTTTTCACATTCCGCACGGCGTTCATTGTACTTAGAATCTGCCAATTCACGGCGTTTGTTGGTGTTCATGATGACAATCACATGGTCACCCAAATCCAGTGGCACCAATTCATACTCCAAGCTATTGGTATCCAGATAAATGGCACGCTGGTCTGCTCCCATACCGATAGCAAACTGATCCATGATACCAGAATTGACACCGATAAAGTGATTTTCCGTTTGCTTGCCAATTTTCACCAAATCAAGGCGAGTCAGTTCTAGACCATACAATTCTTCTGCGATGATGCCAATCAAGAGTTCCAGAGAAGCTGATGATGACAAGCCTGAACCATTTGGAATGTTACCGTAAACAAAGACTTCCATACCTGTATCAATGCTATGTCCTGCTTCTTGCAAGAACTTAAGAACACCTTTGGCATAGTTGGTCCAGTTGTCCGCCTTATCAAAGACCAGATTGTTCAAATCAACCTCAATAATACCTACTTCCTCGAAGTTAGCAGAATAGAAACGCAAAAGTTGATCTTCACGTTTGCGAGCAGCCCCGTATGTTCCCAAGGTAATGGCCGCAGGAAAAACATGACCACCATTGTAGTCCGTGTGCTCACCAATCAAATTAATCCGACCTGGTGAGAAAAAAGTTGCATCAGCCTCTTGTCCAAAAACATCGAGAAAGGCCTGCTTGAGTTGTTCTTTATCCATAAGAACCTCCTAATTTTTGTAATCGTTTTCTTTTATTGTACAACTCAACAATTTAAAAGTCAATATTTTTACTAAATTTTTACTAATTTTGTTTTTTATGCTATACTAGAGACAAATAAACAGGAGAAAAACATGGTTACTATCAAAGAAATCGCCGAAAAAGCTCAACTATCCTCTGCCACCATTTCCAGAGTTCTAAAGGGAGACCTGACCCTATCCGTCAGCCAAGAAACCCGCGACCGCATTTTCAACTTGGCACAGGACCTGGGCTACACCAAACACCTCAAAAAACAAGCACCTCAACAAAAAGGCACCATCGGTATTGTCCAATGGTACACCGAAAGCGAAGAGCTGGCTGACCTCTACTACTATTCCATCCGTGCCAGCATCGAGCAGACCGCCAGCCTTCTCGGCTATCAAATTATCCGCTCCTTCAACGACTTGACCAATCTCCTCCTTCAAGGATTGGACGGCATCATCGCAGTTGGTAAATTTTCTTCTGGGCAAATAGCAGAGCTGACCAGCTTGTCTTCCAAGCTAATCTTTGTAGATTCTGATACACTGACCGAGGGATTCTCCTGCGTCACAACTGATTTTGAACACTCTGTTCAGACAGTTATCGACCACTTCCGTTCACAAGGTCTGACTGATATTGGCCTCCTAGTCGGACAGGAAGAAACCACAGACGGACACCAACTGCCAACAGACCCCCGCCTAACTGCCTTTCGTACCTATCTAGACACCTTGGGGATTCTAAAGGAAAACTACATCTACCAAGGGAAATTCTCCACCCAGTCGGGCTATGAGCTGATGAGCCAGGCCATTTCCGACCTGGGCGACCAACTGCCTCCAGCCTTCTTCATGGCAAACGACACTCTGGCTGTCGGTGCCCTTAGAGCCCTTCAAGAGCACCAAATCGCCGTGCCAGAACGGGTCCAGCTCATCACCTTCAACGACACAGCCATCACGCGCCAAGTCTATCCAGCCCTGTCCTCTATCAGTGTCTTCACCGAAGAAATGGGACAGGAAGCCATGCAACTGCTGGACCGTGTCATAACAAGCCCAACGCCCCACCACCCCCGCAAAATCAAGCTGGGTACCCAGCTGGTTATACGGGAAAGTTCTTATTAAAAAGGTATAAGAAAAATCTTCCTACTTGTGTGTGAGTAAGAAGATTTTTTTATTATCAATAATAATGATTATGAACCTCTTGAACTCTCAAATTTTTGAGGTAAGAAGCTGCTTCAGCGGTATTGATGCGAATAGCTTCTAATTGCCCTATCTGCACAGCTTGCATATAGTTATTATATCGAAGGAGTTCGACCATTCTCTGGCTGTTGATATATTGTTCTTTTTGCAGTTGTTGCATCTCTGCTAGATAGGCTAATTGTGTCGCTTTATATTGTGTATCATCATAGAGATTAACCAATTCTTTGATATTATCAGCCTTGAAATTTTCAAGTGATGCAATAAAGAAATCTACAGCATCCATAAAATAATAATCTTTAGGATACCAACCCTGCCCAAACACTGACAATACTTGCGCAGCTTGATTTTGTTCAAGTTTACACTGTTCTTTCTCCCGTGCTATCTCTTCATTTCGTTCAATTTGGCGCTTGTACTCTTCCACCCTCATTTCATTGTCTTCAATACGCTTACGATTTTCTTCATCAATCAGCTGATTAATAAAACTAACCCATCTTGGATAGAAAAGATTTCCTAAAATCAAAGAAACAGCTACTACAACTACTGATATGATGCCAAATACAATTGCTGCAAGAATATCAACACTCATAAAAGATTTAACTGCTACATGTATAATATTCAACGGTGTTGTTAATACAATGAAAAGTGATATAAAAATTCCAATTCCTATCCATGCGCCTTTATGCTGACGCATCTTTTTTTGGATTAGAAAAACGAGAACGGCACTTGCGACTAAATACCAAAACAGTTCTCTAACATTACCTGCCCCCCAAAGACCTAAAAACAAGAATTTTGCAATATTTCCAATTGCTCCCATCAACACTGCATAGAATGACCACTTCAACAGTCTTTCCGATACAGGTTTTGTTCCATCTCCGAATGAATCCGCTAATTCTTCTTGAATAAGCTCTGCTTTTCTTTTAGCATTTTCAAGCTTCGTCAAAGCGATCTCTTTTTCATAGATAAAGGTCAGCCCCTGACGTATCGTATAGAGATTATTCAATAATTGTGCTCTTTCTTCCATATCTTACATTCTTTCTGTTTTTTCCTATATAAGGAAAAATAAAGCAACAAATGCTTTATTCTTCCCACCACCATTTGTATCTTATTTGACTTGGCTTTGCAGTCTCTTTCCATACTCTACCTGTTGCTTTAGAAATGTATCCCATCAAAATTCCTATAGCTATAAAGGATAGCTTTGTAAATTTCCACAAGAACGATAGCAGCTTGTTTTCAACTTTCATTTCTTACCCTCTACGTCTTCTAGCACCTGCCAAACCAAGACTGGACAATACTGCTACACCTGTGAGCGCCAACAGACTTGTTTGCTCCCCTGTGTTTGGCAAGGCCTTAGCTCGTTCGACACGTGAGTAAGTAATCCCTTGTGGTGCGACGGTTACACCTGGTTGCAGTTCCGTCACCACAACCTTACCGTCAACAATCTTCACATCTTGACCTTTGTCAAGGGCTTGTTTGATGGCATCAATATCGACAGCTGGTTTGTCCATTGCTGTTGGTGCATCTTTTGGTACTGCAACAACTGTTCCGTCTGGAAGAGTAGCAATAGTGTTATCTTTTGCTTTGTCTTCCAAGTCTTTGATGACTTCATACTCTGCTTGAAGTTCTGCCAATTTAGCTTTTTCTTCAGCAAGTTTAGCAGTAAGTGCTTCAAGGTTAGCTTGAGCTGTTTCAGCTTTTGCTTGTGCGTCTGCAAGAGCAGCTTGTTTTGCTGTGAGAGTTGCTTTTGCTTCAGCAAGAATTGCAGGAGCATTCAAGTAACCGTTCAATTCTTCAGCAAGTGCTTTTGCTTCCTCAACTAAGCGGTCTTTTTCTGCAAGGAGTGCGTCACGCTCTTTGTTCAAGCTATCAAGCGTTGCTTGTTGGCTTGCAAGGTTAGCTTGAGCTGTTTTAAGAGCTTCAGCCTTAGAGCTTGCAGTAGCTTGTGCGGTAGTAAGGTCAGCTTTAGCAGTATCAAGGGCTGCCTTCTTAGTTGCAAGGTCTGCTGAGAAGTTGTCAACAGCCTTTTGTGCGTCAGCCTTGCGAGTTTCAGCGTTTTGAAGAGCAATTGTTGCAAGACGCAAGTTATTTTCTGCTACCTGTGTTTGAAGCGGTGTTGCAGTAGCATCAGCAAGGACTTTCTCTGCCTGTGTTTTAGCTTCAAGTGCGGTAGCGTAATCTGAACTTGCTTGAGTCAATGTTTTCTGAGCTTGAGTAAATGCCACTTGGGCAGTAGCAAGGTCTGTTTTAGCTTGTTCAAGAGCAGCTTGAAGTTTAGCTGGGTCATTAACATTAGTTACCCCTAATATCTCAGACTCCGAACCAAGTTGCATAAAATGAATAATATGAAATTGATTTTGAATATTTGCAAATGATACCGCATGTCTATCTCCATAATAAACTAGGTTTCTCATATGACCAAAAAGAGAGGGAGCATCTGAAAAGGTAAATGCCAACATTGAATCAAAGACCTGCTGTTTTAATTCATACATTGTCATAGTTGGAAGATATACAGCTGAGACCCCCAAATTATCTAGCCCTGCCGAATGTGGGATATGAGCTTTTGATTGTTCACTTGCTGGGAGAAGAGCCCACTTTTGAATAGATTCACCACGTTGGACATACTTTAATGTTTGCTCGTCAGCATGTTCAATAACTTCTACGGTCGTATAGACATCAAATGTTGCAGGATCTAAACTTTTACGAATTGCTGTAATGACCCTAGCAGCAAAAGTGTTTATCTCGATTTTTTGTGCATCTGTTAATTCGCCGATTACAACCATCTCATCTTTATCTGCTTCATTCAGTTTTACAGACGATTTATTAATAGCTTCAAATCCAGAACCTCGTAATAATTCAAGAGCATCAGCATTTGATTTATCTTGACTCCAATCTTTATACCACTCTATAAAAGTTTTGTCATCAAGAGTACCATCTGCATTTTCTAATTGACCTGCTCCAATGATAAATTCTTCAACTTCAACATTTGCAAGAGCGTCTGTTGCTGATTTGACAGCGTCTGTTGCTTTGGTTACTGCGTCAGTTGTCGTTTTAACCGCATCTTGTGCCGCAATCAATTTTGCTTTTGCTGTATCAACAGCGTCTGTTTTGACTGCAAGGTCAGTTGTTGCTGCGTCAATCTTAGTTTGGCGGTCTGCGTCTGCCTTTTTAGCTGTATCAACGGCTGTAGTAGCAGTTGCAACGTTGTCTTGTGCTGTTTTGACATCAGCTGTAGCTTGGTCAAGGTTTGCTTGAGCTTCTGCAAGACCAGTACCAGAAAGGGCCTCTTGTGCGGCTTTGACATCAGCTTGTTTAGACGCTACGGTGCTATCCGCTTGGTCTTTGTCTGCTTGTGCAGTATCAACAGCAGTTTGTGCATCAGCAACAACTTGTGTTTGTGCTGTGATTTCAGCGTTGACTCCATCTGTTTCAGCAGCGTTAGCTTGCTGGTCAGCAAGGTTAGCTGTTTGGTCAGCTTGGTTTGCTGCGATGTTGTCTGGTGTAGCGTTTGCTGCGTTTGCTTCAGCGTCTTTGACAGTTTGAGTTGCAGTATCAACAGCAGATTGTGCGTTAGACAGGTCTGAATTTGCAAACTGTGCTTGATGATTTGCAGTTTCTACTTGAGCTTGGACATCCGCGACAACTTGTGCTTGTGCCTCCACTTCTGATTTTGCTTCAGCAGCAGTTTTTGGTGCTTCTACAGCAGTAGTTTCTGCTGCTGGTGTTTCAGTTGCAACTGGTTTTACTTCCTCAGCGAATGTTGGTGCAGAAGTAACACCGATTGCTGTTGCGATTGCCGCACCTGTTGCAAGAGTTTTGATTGATTTTTTGTTCATAGTTTTCTCCTGAGTTGCTGTTAGGATTGGTTTGACTTTAAAGTCAAACCTTGATATATGTAGTATATCAAGCGATTTATACTCTATATTTTTCAAAGTATACCATAAATTTCCTTACAATTATTTCCATAGAAACCTATAGGTTCAATATTGCAAAATATCATCGAAAAGCAATGTATTTTTTTTTTTTTGAATCCATAGGTCATCTTTTTGTAGATTTTTATCCTAGTTTTAAGTATACTAATCTAAAAAAAGATTGGAAGGAATATTATGTCGAGTCTATACCCGTTTGGACCAACCTTTAAACAATTACGAGAGAAAAGAGGGCTTAGCTTAAAGGAGGCTGCTTCTACGATTGTATCACCGCAATTTCTGAGTCGTTTTGAAAAGGGAGAGAAGGGAATTTCCCTTGAAAACTTTAACCGTTTATTGATTGTACTCGGCTTAGAATGGAAGGACTTTGCAGCTGCATTTGCAGATAATGGCGGAGATTGCATCGAATTTCCTGCTTACGAGTTTTCCAAACATGTCACAAATGAAGAAGACATATTTCGCTATCTTCCTGAATACGAAAAATTATTTGATCGATACCTAACTGACAATCCTACACAGGCAGTCATATTGCTAAAGATAATCAAGCTGGGACATTATCCAACCATTTCCAAGTCAGAAGAAACCGTTGAAAAAATTCAACCTGTTATCAATCACCTGATGAAGCTTGAGACCTTTACTAGTTCCGAGCTGGAATTATACTGTCGTATCGTCAATCACTGTCCCTTGGAATTGGTGGAACACATGACGAAACAGCTCCTGTTTATGTACAAACAAAGTGCAGATACGGACACCTATATTCGTATCTTAAATGGACTGACCTTCACAGCCAAACACTTTTCCGAGCAAGGCTATCATCTAAGGGCTGATAACATTATTAAAGAAGTGAAAAAGCTTCAAACATTTGAACGTGGTTATTTAGCGATACCTCTCATGTTCCTTGAGGTAGAACATATCTACAATCAATTCCGCTGGAATAAGACTGAAGCTTTCGAACTCGCTAAAAATATGTTAAATTACTTGGAAAGTGCTAAATTTATTGACCAAAATTATTATTCGAATTTCATCAAAGCCTTTATCTATAATTGCAACAAACTAAACAAAACAGGCAAGGATTTATATTAAGATAAGCACAAAAAAACCGAGAGTTCACAACGAATTCTCGGTTTTCTTCTATTCATTTTAGTCTAACAACTTAGCCAATTCCTGAGCCAAGAGTTGTTGAGCAACTTGTGGATTAGCTTGTCCCTTGGTTGCTTTCATCAAGAAGCCTGTAAAGGCCTTGTCTGCATTGCGTTTACCAGACTTGAAGTCGGCTACGGCTGCTTCATTATCCGCAAAGACTTGGTGGATAATCGGAATCAAGACCGCAGGGTCAGAAATCTGTACCAAGCCAGCTTTCTCAACGTAAGCCTTAGCAGAGCCACCTTCTTTGGCCAAGTGAACAAAGACTTTCTTGGCAATCTTAGATGAAATAGTACCATCCGCAATCAAGGCAATCATCTCCACCAAGTTTTCAGGTGTTAAGGCGATTTGCTCAATAGTCTTACCTTCAACATTGAGGAACTGAGCCACTTCACCCTGCAACCAGTTAGATACTTGTTTAGCATCGCCACCTACTGCCACGGCTGCTTCAAAGAAATCAGACAGAGCCTTAGTAGATGTCAACTGACCAGCATCGTAGGCGGTCAAGCCCAAGTTTTCCACATAGTGAGCGCGGCGAGCCTTTGGAAAGACTGGCAATTCTGCACGCACTTCCTCAATCCAGCTATCATCAATCTCATAAAGTGGTAGATCTGGCTCTGGGAAGTAACGGTAGTCAGCTGACCCTTCTTTGACACGCATGAGAATGGTTTCACCAGTAGATTCATCATAACGGCGAGTTTCCTGCTGGATTTGACCACCTGAACGCAAGATTTTCGCCTGACGTTCTACTTCGTGCTGCAAGCCCTTGCGAACATAGTTGAAGGAGTTGAGGTTTTTCAACTCAGTCTTGGTACCAAATTTCTCCTGACCATAAGGACGAAGTGAGATGTTGGCATCCACGCGCATAGAACCCTCTTCCATCTTCACATCTGAGATGCCGGTGTATTGGATGATTTCCTTGAGAGCTGTCAAGTAGGCATAAGCCTCTTCAGGCGAACGCATATCCGCTTCTGACACAATCTCAATCAAAGGAACACCCTGACGGTTGAGGTCCACATAAGAATAACCATCTGTCCCGTGGGTATTCTTACCTGCATCCTCTTCCAAATGCGCACGCTCGATACGAATTTTCTTAGTCGTACCGTCTTCTAGCTCAATCTCAATCCAACCATTGTAGCCGATTGGCTCGTCAAACTGGGAAATCTGATAGGCCTTAGGGTTATCAGGATAGAAATAGTTCTTACGGTCAAAGTGCATGTCCTTGTGAATGTCCATGTTCAAGGCCAAGGCAGCCTTGATCCCCGCATCCACAACGCCCTTGTTAAGGACAGGAAGGACACCTGGGAAAGACCAGTCAATCACGTTGGTATTAGCATTTGGATCCTCACCAAAATGAGCAGATGAAGGTGAGAAAATTTTCGAGTTGGTATTCAACTCCACATGGACTTCTAGACCAATAATCGTTTCAAAGTTCATTAGTTAGCACCTCCAAAAATCACTGGTTGTTGCTTGTGGTAGTCTGTTGTCGCTTCAAAGGCAGCAGCCACTTGGTAAATGGTCTCTTCTGAGTATTTTGGACCAATCAACTGCAAACCGACTGGCAAGCCTTCCACAAAACCAGCAGGAATAGAAAGACCAGGAAGACCAGCCAAGTTTACAGGAATTGTTAACAAGTCCGCCAAGTACATAGCCACAGGGTCATGGTTGAGCGTGTCCAAACCAAAGGCAACTGTCGGAGCTGTCGGACCTAAAATCAAGTCATAGTCCGCAAAGACTTTTTCAAAATCCTGGATAATCAAAGTCCGCACCTGGCCAGCCTTCTTGAAGTAGGCATCGTAGTAACCAGATGACAAGCTAAATGTACCTAACATAATACGACGTTTGACTTCCTCACCGAATCCTTGGCTACGGGTTTTCACGTAAATCTCATCCAAGTTGGTCGCATCTTCTGCACGGAAACCATAACGGATACCGTCAAAACGTTGCAAGTTAGAAGAAGCCTCTGATGAAGCAATGATGTAGTAAACGGCAACCCCATACTTAGAATGTGGCAGGCTGACTTCCTCGATAATCGCCCCCAGACTTTCCAAGTGCTTAGCCGCCTTGAGAATGGTTTCCTTGACCTGCGGATCAATCCCTTCGCCCATGTATTCTTTTGGCAGAGCAATCTTCATCCCCTTGATGTCTTGACCAATCTTGCTAGTGAAGTCAGCAATTTCATTGATCGTTGATGTTGCATCCTTGACATCATGACCAGAGATGACATTGAGCAACTGGGCATTTTCCTTAACTGTCTGTGAAAATGGACCAATCTGGTCAAGAGATGAACCAAAGGCAATCAAACCAAAACGGGACACCGTTCCATAGGTCGGTTTCATACCAACGATACCATTAAAGGCCGCAGGCTGGCGGATGGAACCACCTGTGTCAGAACCGAGTGACAAACGGACTTGACCAGCAGCAACTGCAGCTGCCGAACCACCTGAAGAACCACCAGGAACTTTTGTCTGGTCCCAAGCATTTTTAGTCGGTTTGAAGGCAGAGTTCTCATTAGAACCACCCATTGCAAACTCATCCATGTTGGTCTTCCCAACAACAATCATATCCTTTGCGTAGGCCTGAGCAACCGATGTCGCATCGAAAATCGGCTCGTAGTTGTAGAGCATTCTTGATGCTGCCGTGGTCAAAATCCCCTTGGTTGAGATATTGTCCTTGACTGCCAAAGGAATCCCTGCCATAACATTGTCCGCATCAATCCCTTTTTCATCAAGGGCCGCAGCCTGTGCCAAGGCCGCATCTTCTGTGATAGTCAAGAAAGCATCCACTGCTCCCTCACGGCTCTTAATGTCTTCCAAAGTTGCCTTGGTCAACTCAACCGCAGAAATCTCCTTTTTGACAAGAAGGTCATGCAATTCATCAATGGTTTTATTGTTAAAAGTCATTAGGCATCTCCTCCCCCGTCTAGAATAGCTGGTACCTTGATAAAGTTATCTTGTGATTCAGGCACATTTTTAAAGAGCTCCTCACGGCTCTCACCTTTTTGGGCAATATCTGCTCGCAAGACATTCTTACGGTCAGCCATAGTGGTCGTTACCGCAACACCTGTCGTATCTACTTCATTGAGCAATTCAACCATATCGACAATCTTGCTCAAACTTGTCGCAAATTCCGCTGTTTCTTGATCCGAAAATTCCAGCTTAGACAGCTTGGCAACGTGACGGACTTCAGCTTCAGAAATCTTCATTCTTACTTTCCTCCTAATGGAAATCTATCTTCTCATTATACCATATTTCCAGCCCCAGACAAAGGTAGAAATGACCTAATATGTTACCTATTTCCTCCTAAAAATCCGTTCTTTAAATTGCGAAGTATTCCTAATCTCACACCGTAAAACGATAAAAAACAGCAAGTTTCATCTAGCAATAAAACTTACTGTTTGCTTAGCCTATCTTTTTATGAACTAATCCTTTGCATGTTTGCGGTATTTTTCCATTTTCCCCTTAAAAAGCTCTCCATTACTTGGTGCTGTATAGGAGACAGCATTGGCTCCAGCTTCGATAACCCGACGAATAGAGTCCTCAGTCGGACCACCAGTCGCAATAATTGGAAAGTCAGGGAAAGCTTCTCGAATCTTCTTCACAACCCTTGGCGTTTCCATACCGCAAGAAACATTTAAAATATCTACTCCTGCTTCAATCCGTGAGGTTAAATCAGACTTTTCAGAAACAACTGTATAAATGATAGGAATATCCACTACTTTATTGATTGCCTCAATTGTTTTTACATCCGTTGGTCCATTTACCACAACAGCGTATGCTCCCTCCGACTCAGACAATAGACTCATATTAGCTGAACGCATACCTGTCGTCAAGCCTCCACCAACACCAGCCAAGACTGGAACTGACGCAACCAACATAATACTTTTGATAATAGCTGGACTGGGCGTAAATGGATATACAGCCAAAATAGCATCTGCGTTGTGATTGGCAATAATCGACACATCCGTTGTAAATAATACTGAACGAATGCGACGACCATAAATACGAATTCCACTACATTCCTTGATAACTTCTGGCATCTGAACAATATCCTGCCGTAAATCTGATAAAACAGATGGAATAAACTGTTCGCTCATCCGCAACCTCCTCTATACTAGCTACAATAATATATAGTATAACATATTATTTCATGGAAGAGACACAAAAACAATCCATTTTGCCACTGCTTTCACAATAAAGTACTTTTCAACAGATTTTTTTAAAAAAAGAGACAGCTTTCGCTGCCTCCCATTTCTCCGACCAAAATAGTCTGTAGGACTATCTTAACGACGGATTTCTTTGATACGTGCTGCTTTACCTTGCAATGCACGTAGGTAGTACAATTTAGCACGACGTACTTTACCGTAACGTACTACTTCAATCTTATCAACACGTGGAGTGTGGATTGGGAATGTACGTTCAACACCTACACCACCAGAGATTTTACGTACAGTGTACATTTCTGAGATGCCTTGACCTTTACGAGAGATAACAACACCCTCGAAAATCTGGATACGTTCGCGGTTACCTTCGACAACCTTAGCGTGAACACGCACAGTGTCACCAGGACGGAATGAAGGGATGTCAGTACGAAGTTGACCTTCTGTCAAACTTTGGATCAATGGATTCATTTTATTCTCCTATCTTTGTCAATCTTAGGTGCTTTTAAACCCAGCGGATAAACTGTATTTTTGTGCGTCCATTACACACAGAATATATTATACACCAAGTAATCACCTATGTAAAGCATTTTGATAAATTTATCATGGTCAATCACACCGCTTCTTTTATAGTCTTTTAGTTTACTTTTAGTACTAGGCAACGAGCTGCAGACAGTACTGGAGTACGGCAAAGCGAGTTAACGAAGTAATAAAAGAAAAACGAAATGACTATATCAGAATCAGACTGACGACGTAGTTGTAGATGGAACTGAAGTTCATCAAGCTAAGTCAATAAGGTCTGAGTTTGATTTTCAAAGAGTGTTCATGATACAGATTCCTGTTGGAGAAAAACGAAAAACCAGTCCACAGACTGGTCACTATACTATTAGTCAATGATTGTCGCACCAAGTACATGACGCAAATGGTTGAGAGCAAACTGATGATTCTCCTCCGTCAATGCAGCAATGGCTGATGAGACCACCTCAATACGATACCCCTTATTATAAGCATCAATAGCTGTATGAAGAACACAAATATCAGACAAAACACCCGTCAAGACAACCGTATCTACACCACGTTCTCTTAGTCGAACATCCAAATCCGTCCCAGAAAAAGTAGAATAATGACGTTTATCCATCCAACGAACACGCGCATGCCCTTTATGTTTTTGATAAAAATCTGCTAAAGGACCATACAAGTCACGCCCTTGCGTCCCAATGATATTATGGCTTGGGAAAAGCTGAGCTTCAGGATGAAATTCATCCCCCTCCTCATGACCATCAATCGCAAAGAAAATGTAGTCTCCATTTTCAAAAGCTTCTTGCGTAACCTGAGCAATTCGTTCAGAAATAGCCTGAGCTGATTTTCCAGCAGTCAACTTTCCTTCGTCTGCCACAAAATCTATTGTATAATCAATCGAAATCAATGCTTTAGTCATTTTAGTAGTCACGTTTCTTAATTTCATCAAAAATAGCTGGGATGAGAACTTTCAAATAAGTCCCCTTCATTCCCAAAGAACGACTTTCAATAATCCCTGCACTCTCCAACTTACGCAGTGCATTCACAATCACCGAGCGTGTAATACCGATACGATCTGCAATCACAGAAGCAGTCAATTGCCCCTCATTGCCATCCAATTCACCCAAAATAGCTGCAACTGCCTTCATTTCTGAGTAAGATAGCGTATTTACCGCCATATTAACTGCCGCACGACGACGGATATTCTTCTCGTCTTCTTCCCGTTGGAAATTAAGTAACTGAATACCAACTACTGTTGCCGCAATCTCCACCAAAATCAAATCATCATCGTGAAACTGCTCATCATTCCGCCAAATAATAAGCGAACCAAAACGAATCCCCGTCACATGGATAGGCGCTATCGTTGTCAGACCATTTGGATAGGTCGAACGTGATTCGACAGGGATGGCAGTCAACTCGCTCTCAACAGGCAAATTAACCTGCGTATCGTAAACCTGCGCAACTGCTTTTACATATCCTTCTGGGAATTGTTTATTTTGGAAAAATTCTTCCACACGATCATTGTTCGTCTCATAGTTCATGTGGTATCCCAAAACCTCACCTTCACTATTAATGATGCACGAGTTGCAGTCAATAATAGCTGATAAATGCTCAGCAATGGCATTGTAAGGCAATTCTTCTGCCAATTGCTCTTCGGAACGCTTCAAAATAGAAGTAATATTCCGTGTCTTCTCTAATAATGTTGTCATATTTTCCTCTTTACTCTGTAATTGCTTTCAGTATAGCAAAAAATACATAAAATTTCAACAATTATCAGAATATTTACCGTTGTTAGAAAAATACAAACAATTTCATTCAAGTAAAAAGAAAAGGCTGATTAACATTCAGCCCTAAATTCCATTATCTACGATATTGCCGCAAGAATCGTGACATTTTTTCTTGAATTTCTGCCAACTCATCCACACGTGGTAAATACACAATACGGAAATGATCTGGATCCTTCCAGTTAAAACCTCGACCATGGACCAAAAGTACTTTTTCTTGCTTGAGGAAATCCAATACAAATTGTTCATCATCATCAACTCTGTACATCTCACGATCAATTTTTGGGAAGACATACAGACCAGCCTTAGGTTTTACAGCAGAAAGCCCTGGAATATCATTAATCGCCTTAGTAATAAACTCCCTTTGTTCATATAAGCGTCCGCCAGGCATCAAGAGTTCATCAACCGATTGGTAACCTCCCAAAGAAGTTTGAACAACCTGTTGCGCCAAAACGTTTGAACACAAACGCATATTGGACAACATATTCAAGCCTTCAATGTAACCTTTTACATGCTTTTTCGGACCAGATAAGACCATCCAACCTACTCGGAAACCACAAATACGATGCGATTTAGACAGTCCATTCATCGTCACAACAAATAAATCTGGAGCCAGTGTCGCAATAGGGATATGAACAGCTCCGTCAAAGACCATACGATCATAAATCTCATCAGAGAAAATAATCAATTCGTGTCTACGAGCAATATCAATGATTCCTTCTAAAATTTCTTTCGGATAGAGAGCACCAGTTGGATTATTTGGATTGATAAGGACAATTGCCTTGGTTCGAGAAGTCACCCTGGACTCCATGTCTGCCAAATCTGGATACCATTCAGCTGCTTCATCACAAACATAGTGAACAGCTTTACCACCAGCCAAACTAACTGCGGCAGTCCAGAGAGGATAGTCTGGCATTGGCACCAACACCTCATCACCATTATCTAGCAAACCTTGCATAGACATAACAATCAGCTCACTCACGCCGTTTCCAAGATAAATATCTTCAATATCAACATTTGGAAATTTCTTTAGCTGACAATACTGCATGATAGCCTTACGTGCAGAAAAAATTCCCTTACTGTTCGAGTATCCCTCAGATTTACGGGCGTTATGAATCAAGTCACGAATAACCTCATCTGGAGCAGTAAAACCAAATTCTGCAGGATTCCCCGTATTCAAACGTAAAATCTGCTCTCCATTGGCACGCATGCGCATGGCCTCTTCCAAAACAGGCCCACGAATATCATATGCTACATCATCCAATTTTGTTGACTTGTTAAATTGCTTCATGTCGTCACCTCGACTTTCTATCTTTTCTATTGTACTGTAAAAGCTAAAAAAGCACAAGAATCCTTTACATTTTCTCTCAAAAGGCTTATAATAAAAATGTAAGGGACTACTCTACCTATTTCGGGACAAAGCTCTTCTGAAAGGAGTGATTATTATGACACAATCTTACAAAACAATACTCGTCGCTGTAGACGGCTCTAAAGGTGCAGAATTAGCTCTTCATAAAGCCATTCATGTCGCACTACGTAACCAAGCACGTCTGATTATCGCCCATGTGATTGATACCCGTGCTCTCCACAATGTTGTTGCATTTGACGCCTCTGTCTATGAATCTTTAGAAAGAGAGGCGGAGCTCCTCCTCGAAGAATACAAACAAGAAGCCCTCAACGCTGGTCTGACCGATGTACAGATTCGCATTGAATTCGGTAACCCAAAAACCCTACTGGCTATCGATATTCCAAAGGAAACCGGTGCGGATCTTATGTTACTTGGAGCAACTGGTCTAAACGCCTTTGAACGTCTCCTAATCGGATCCTCATCCGAATATATCATGCGCCACGCAACTATCGATTTACTCATTGTTCGCGATGGAGAAAAAAGTTTATAAACCAAAAGACTTGATTTACGAATCAAGTCTTTTCATCTGTCTTTTCAGCTCTTCCTGAATCTTTTCCTCCGGCGCAAACCGTTCTTCCCAATCATCAGGTTTTAAAATTTTATGAGTAATTGGATCAAAATGGGCCTTCCCATCTGGAAATATTTTCCCCATATTTGCAGTATGGACTATCTGAAAAATTGGTTCTGGATCAACCCCCATCAAAACAAACGAACCATATGTAAAATAAAGAATATCCAGCAAAGCATCTACCTGATCCTGCATCGAAACCCCGAAACTTCTCTTGCCAGATACCTTAACAGCAGCAGTATCTAAATCCTGATGAAGTTGTTGAATAAAATCATGAAACTCAACTTCAGATTCTGAAGCTGCATGTAGAAATTCTACCAACTCCTCCACTTTAAAACCAGCGCGATGCAAAGCCGTCTGTCCATCATACACACTGGGAAGTTCTTGGGTTTCACCATCCATTAAAAAATGAAAATCCTTTACCCTATTAAAATTATCGTCCTTGCTCTGAAACATCTTATCCCTCAATCACACCAAAATGAATTAATGCCTTATAAATCCCATCACGATTATTTGTATCTGTAACAAAGGAAGCTGCTTGTTTCACCTTTTTCGTCCCATTTCCCATCGCTACCGAGTGCTGAATTTCATTCAACATTTCAAAATCATTATTAGAATCTCCGAATACCATAACTTCATCTAACTCAAAACCATATCGATCCGCAACCTTTACAATACCCGATAATTTTGAATTTCCCTTACTGATAATATCCGTCGCATAGGGACTCGAACGCGTAAAAGACAAGTTCGGAAAGAGTACCTCCAATGATTGTGTCTCCCTTTCCGTCGTCAGCAACATCAGCTGATAGATTGGTTGAAAGAGAAAAACCTTCAAATTCGTTTCCTGTTGAGGACTAATCCAACGTACCAAGCGATTGAAAACAAAGTTTATGATTCCAGCCCAGGACTCCGGAATCATACGCGTCACACGATATGCAAAATTTCCTGTTCCAGCACTCATAATCTTACTACCAAATATGCCTTTAGCAGTTCCAAAAGACAAATCCTTATGGTGAGTTTGCGCATACTCCATAATTTGTTCAATTTGCTTTGGCTCTAAACTCTGACTATAAATAACTTCTTCTCTTGAGAAAATATATTGACCGTTATAAGCAATGGCCAAATCTAGCCCTAAACTAGCCATATACTGCAAAACAAAACGAGGGTCACGTCCTGTAGCTAGACCAACTAAAATCCCCTTCTCTTTCAAAGCATTAATGGCGAGAATAGTTGAACTACTAACCATGCGATTGTCGGTCAATAAGGTACCATCAATATCGAAAAATACAGCCTTTATCGTCAACCAACTCACCTACTTTCTAAGAATTATGTTACAATTAGTATATCACACTTTGAAAGAAACTGAAAATTTATGAAAAAAATTCTAGTATTGCATACAGGTGGAACCATTTCTATGCAATCCAATCATCAGGGTGAAGTTGCATCGAGTAAAATCAATCCAATGACCCAAATTGATAGCCCACTAGAAGAAATTCAAGTGACATCCTTGGATTTTCTCAATGTTCCAAGTCCACACATTCGCTTAGAACACATGATGGCTCTATACCAAAAAATCAAAGAAGAACAAATGAACTTCGATGGTTTTGTCATTACACATGGCACAGATACTTTAGAAGAAACTGCCTATTTCCTTGATACAATGGCTATTCCAGAAAAACCAATTGTATTGACCGGAGCTATGCGTTCCTCAAATGAACTAGGTAGCGACGGGATTTATAACTACCGAACAGCCCTACGTGTGGCTGCTGATGATAAATCCGCAGATAAAGGTGTTCTAGTGGTCATGAACGATGAAATTCATGCTGCTAAATATGTTACAAAAACGCATACCACCAATGTCTCAACCTTTCAAACACCAACCCATGGACCACTGGGCTTAGTCACCAAACGAGAGATTCTCTATTTTAAAACTGCTGAACCACGTGTTCGATTTGACTTGTCAAGAGTCACAGGAACGGTCCCAATCATAAAAGCTTATGCAGATATGGACTCCATCCTCCTTGATTCTCTCACTGCAGGCTCAATTTCCGGCTTAGTCATTGAAGCACTCGGCGCCGGAAATCTTCCGCCTACCATCCTTCCAGCCACTAAGAAACTCCTTGATCAAAAGATACCCATTATTCTGGTATCTCGCTGTTTTAACGGAATTGCTGAGCCTGTCTATGCCTACCAAGGAGGTGGCATCCAACTGGAACAAGACGGCATTCTATTTGTTAAAGAATTGAATGCTCAAAAAGCCCGACTCAAACTCCTTATCGCTCTCAATGCAGGCTTGGAAGAGCAAAGCTTGGCAGATTACATCCAAGGTTAATCGCTGACGCACTATACAATATGTCAAAAGACCAGCACATGTGTGTTGGCCTTTTTATATGACTAATCCAATTCCTCTCCATCTTTCAAATTAGCAAGTAAAATCGACCAATTAGGGTCCTCCTGCCAATTTTCCACGCTAACAATCTGACTAGCAACTCGTCTTGCTTCCTCTAAAATTGGATAGTCCTCGATAATATTTGCAACCTGAAATTCTGGCAAACCTGATTGACGAGTTCCAAAAATTTCACCTGAACCACGCATTTTCAAGTCAGCTTCAGCCAAAATAAAACCATCTGTCGTCTCTGTCATAATTTTCATGCGTTCCTTACCAGACTCTGTTTTAGGATTAGCAACTAACACTGCATAAGACTGCTTATGACCACGTCCTACACGCCCTCTCAACTGATGTAATTGGCTTAAACCAAAACGATCTGCATCCATAATAACCATCACCGTTGCATTGGGCACATTGACTCCGACTTCAATAACAGTCGTAGAAACCAAAATATTCGTTTTTCGCTCCTTAAAAGCCTGCATGATGGCATCTTTCTCGTCATTTTTCATCTTACCGTGTAACAAATCCACTGTAACTTGCTCTCCAAAATGCGCCTGTAAATCAGATTGCAGATCTACAGCATTTTTTAAATCCAGAGCCTCAGATTCTTCAATCAGCGGAGAGATAAAATAAACCTGAGCACCTACTTCTAACTCCCGCTCCAACCAATCTAAGACCGTGGGCAACTGTTGATGTTTGACCCAGCGAGTGATAATTGGCTTCCGACCAGCAGGCAACTGATTAATAATCGATACATCCATATCTCCAAAAGCTGTAATGGCTAACGTCCGAGGAATAGGTGTAGCAGTCATCATAAGCACATCCGGATTATCACCCTTCTCACGAAACAGACGGCGCTGTTTAACACCAAAACGATGTTGTTCATCCGTCACAACCAAACCAAGCTTATGGTACGTCACACTTTCCTGGATAAGAGCATGAGTTCCTACAATGATGTCTACCTGACCACTAGAAATCGCCTCTAAAGCAGTACGACGCTCCGCAACCTTCATTCCCCCTGTCAAAAGAGCAATAGAAAGTTCTGGAAAAAGCTGGCGCAAACTCTCAAAGTGTTGCTCCGCCAAAATTTCTGTCGGCACCATAATTGCAGCCTGCATCCCCGCAGTCACAGCAGCAAACATAGCCAATCCAGCAACTACTGTCTTCCCTGAACCAACATCCCCTTGTAACAAACGATTCATGTGCCCATAGGACTTCATATCTGATAGTATTTCAGCCAAAGCCCCAGACTGAGCATCCGTTAAGGCAAACGGCAATTGTCTTATCTGCATAGCCAATCTATCAGCATCATAAGCAATCTTCAAACCATTCGAAATATCACGATTGTTGGCTTTAAGCATTTGCAACTGTAATTGAAAATAAAATAATTCCTCAAACTTCATACGTCGCAAAGCTTGTCTATACTCTTCTAAATTTGTCGGAAAATGCATCGCAAAAACCGCCTCTCGGCGATTCATTAACCGATAGCGCTCTCGTAAAACTGATGGTAAATTCTCCTCTAATAAATGCAAATATCCCTGATCAATAGCTGTTTTAATAGCCTTAACCAAATTTACTTGCGAAATCCCCTGCGCCACATGATAGACAGGCTGCAGCTCATCTGATACTTGAGCCAAAACTTTCATTCCTGTCAAACTTGCCTTAGCCTTATCCCACTTTCCCCAAACTGCAATATCCTGCCCCAAAACAATCTTATCTGCTAAATAAGGCTGATTAAAAAACGAAACTGCTAAGACAACCTCACCCTGTTTCATTGAAAAACGGAGTCTATTTCTTTTGTAACCATAATACTGTACATTAGCTGGAGATACCACCTCCCCAACTACCACTGCCTTCTCACCATCCTGCAAATCATAAATAGACTTACTCTCAAAATCTTCATATCTAAATGGATAGTAAGTCAGCAGATCATTAATATTCTGAATGTTAATTTTTAAAAATTTTTCAGCCGATTTTGGACCAATCCCTGGCAAAACCGATAATTCATCACATAATCTTTTCATGTCTCTATTATATCAACAAACAATAAATAGACAAAGCAACAAGAAAAGAAAAGGAGCTAAATTAAAGCCCATTCACCTCAAAAAACAAAAAAAGAGACCTAAGCAGCCTCCCAATATAGTCCGTACGGGATTCGAACCCGTGTTACCGCCGTGAAAAGGCGGTGTCTTAACCCCTTGACCAACGGACCATATACTAAAGATTTCTCTTTACTCCGCCAACAGGGCTCGAACCTGTGACATCATGATTAACAGTCATGCGCTCTACCAACTGAGCTATGGCGGAATATGCTAAGCGACTACCGTATCTAACAGGGGGCAACCCCCAACTACTTCAGGCGTTCTAGGGCTTAACTGCTGTGTTCGGCATGGGTACAGGTGTATCTCCTAGGCTATCGTCACTTAACTACTGAGTCTTGTCAACTCAAAATTGAATATCTATATTCTAACAAGTTTTACCAACGCTGTCAATATTGACTTCGGTTTTAATAAGTAATTGTATTCGAACTAAAAAGCTAGTGATTTAGATAAATCTCC
>NZ_JAIJZO010000016.1:0-52472 GCF_019754115.1 Streptococcus sp. 2018110
GGAGATTTATCTAAATCACTAGCTTTTTAGTTCGAATACAATTACTTATTAAAACCGAAGTCAATATTGACAGCGTTGGTAAAACTTGTTAGAATATAGATATTCAATTTTGAGTTGACAAGACTCAACAGTTAAGTGACGATAGCCTAGGAGATACACCTGTACCCATGCCGAACACAGCAGTTAAGCCCTAGAACGCCTGAAGTAGTTGGGGGTTGCCCCCTGTTAGATACGGTAGTCGCTTAGCAAATTGGGAGTTTAGCTCAGCTGGGAGAGCATCTGCCTTACAAGCAGAGGGTCAGCGGTTCGATCCCGTTAACTCCCATATAAGCGGGTGTAGTTTAGTGGTAAAACTACAGCCTTCCAAGCTGTTGTCGCGAGTTCGATTCTCGTCACCCGCTTTGAACATAGTTCATACCCAAACTTGGTTTGGGCGCGTAGCTCAGATGGTTAGAGCGCACGCCTGATAAGCGTGAGGTCGGTGGTTCGATTCCACTCGTGCCCATTATATGGTCCGTTGGTCAAGGGGTTAAGACACCGCCTTTTCACGGCGGTAACACGGGTTCGAATCCCGTACGGACTATATTTGGAGGATTACCCAAGTCCGGCTGAAGGGAACGGTCTTGAAAACCGTCAGGCGTGTAAAAGCGTGCGTGGGTTCGAATCCCACATCCTCCTTACTACTATCGCGGGATGGAGCAGCTAGGTAGCTCGTCGGGCTCATAACCCGAAGGTCGTAGGTTCAAATCCTGCTCCCGCAATTTCTTTAAGAATTTGGCTCGGTAGCTCAGTTGGTAGAGCAATGGATTGAAGCTCCATGTGTCGGCGGTTCGATTCCGTCTCGCGCCATTAATTTAATATTATATTTCGGAGAGATAGCGAAGAGGCTAAACGCGGCGGACTGTAAATCCGCTCCTTCGGGTTCGGGGGTTCGAATCCCTCTCTCTCCATACCTTTACGGGCATAGTTTAAAGGTAGAACTAAGGTCTCCAAAACCTTCAGTGTGGGTTCAATTCCTACTGCCCGTGTTATATGGCGGGTGTGGTGAAGTGGTTAACACATCAGATTGTGGCTCTGACATTCGGGGGTTCGATTCCCCTCACTCGCCTATTTTAATATTGGGGTATCGCCAAGCGGTAAGGCAAGGGACTTTGACTCCCTCATGCGTTGGTTCGAATCCAGCTACCCCAGTTCAACTATATGCCGGCGTGGCGGAATTGGCAGACGCGCTGGACTCAAAATCCAGTGTCCGCAAGGACGTGCCGGTTCGACCCCGGCCGCCGGTATAGTTTATGAAGAAACGTTGATTTATCAGCGTTTCTTTTTTGCTTTGTCTGGCGGGTTGGGTGTTTTTTGGGTGCTCAGAATATTTCTGACATTGTAGTACTGTTAGATTTGCTATAATACTTCTACTTTATTACGTTGATAATGGGAAAACAGTTGTTTCCTGTATTTATTGCACAAAATACTTGACAAATCGCTTGTTATACTAGTATAACAAGGCTTGACTTTACAGCCAAGCCTTTCCTAATTGCTAAAAAAGGAGATTCAATTGATGGGCAAGAAACTGATAAAGAGCACAGCTATTGGAGTAGCGACTCTTAGCTCATTTGTAATTGCAAATGGTGTGCATGCTGAAGAAGCTGTAAATACCCCTACAAGCCCTGTAGAGAGCCCTGAGGTGTCTCTGACAGCTAGTGTAGGTATTGAGACGGTATCAGGTGTTATCGTGACCAATGGTGCTGCTGTTGTAACAGAAACACCGACTGAAGCAACGGTTAATCAGGCGGCTACTATTAAGACTGCTGCTGACCAGGCTGTAACTGATCAGACTGCTGTGGTGGTGGATGCGAGTGTTGCCGAAGAAAATGCCGCAAACGTGGTTGAAAGGGCCAATGAAGTGGTTGCAGAGGCTGAAACAAACAAGGCCGAAGCGACTGATGAGAACATTGCGAAAGCTGAAATAGAAGTTGCTAATACGCAAACAGCTATTTCAGAAGCTGAAAGCAAGGCTACTCAAGCCGCTGAAAACACAGCTGAAGCACAAGCAAAAGCCGATGATGCACAAGCTAAAGTAAATAGTGACCAAGCGGCCATTGATGCTCAAGAGACTGTTGTGGACAATGCTCAAACAGCTGTGGATAATGCACAAGCAGTTCTAGATGGCACAGGTAAAGAGACAGTTATCGCAGAACGTGACGATGCTGCAAGTGACCTTGAAGTTGCTAAAGCAGAAGAAACCAAAGCACAAAGCGACCTTACTAAAGCTCAAGAAGCTGATGCTAAGAAAGCAAGTGACTTGGCAACTGCTAAAGCAACTGAAGCTACTCAATCAGCAACAGCTGATAAGACTGCAAGTGACCTTGCACAAGCGCAAGCAGACGCTACTCAAGCGGCAGCTGACTTGGTAAATGCCAATACGGCGGTGGATAAGGCCCAGAAGGCACTAGACGGTACTGGAGCTGCTGCAATCATTGCAGAACGCGATGATGCACAAGCAGACCTTACACAAGCACAAGCAGCCGAAAACAAGGCACAAACTGACCTTGCAACTGCCCAAGCTGCGGATGCTAAAAAGGCCAGCGACCTTGCAAGCCTTACTGAAACACAAACGCAACAACAAGCGACTGCTAACCAAACAGCGGCAGCTCTTGCACAAGCACAGGCTGATGCTAAACTCAAAGCAGCCGCAAAAACAGCTGCCGACAACAAAGTGGCAGAGTTGACAGCTAACATCGCAGCTTTTGATAACTTAACAACCCCAAAACTGTCACAAGATGTTATCGATGCTTATAAGGCGTTTGTGAAGGATAAGTCTCAAAGCAATAAAGATGCTTTGTTTGATGCAGTCAATACATGGTATACAACCGATATGGTTGGCTATACTAAAACAATGGTAACTCCTGTTGACACAACTGTGGTTGACCCCGCAAACATGACAGAAGAGCAAGTAACAGCTTTATCTCAATACTATGTTTATATTGAAAATGCTGTGCGTAAGCAAATTTGGGGTTCAAACAACGAAGATGTGATTGTCACAAAAGATGCTATACAAGCGGCTATGCAAATTGCTAAAAATTATACAGCTGAAAATGATAATACTGGTGATCACAGCTATACAGCATTAAGAAATGATGGCAATAATAATGTAAGTTACAACTCGGAGGGGATTGCATTCATCTCCACTAAAACTACCACCATGACTCAGTTATATCGGAACATTTTCAGTATGTCAATCAATACATGGGCTGGTGATTACAACCAAAATTATGCGCATATTACAAACGAATATTGGCATTTTCCACGATATGCTGGTAGTGGTACCGTTAATGTACAAACCAGCGGAGCCTTTGTTACAAGCGTAACACCTGGTGGATTCGGACGCGCTCATACCATCCAATTTGCAGACAAAGGTGGTAACACCATCGCATCACCATACGACACAACAGCCCTTAAGGCTGAATTGGCAACGGCTAAGACAGCACAGGTTCAAGCGACACAAGCTGACAAGCAAGCACAAACAACTCTTGCTAGTGCAACAACTGCTAACAACCAAGCTCAATCAGCTTTACAAGCAACTATAGCTCAATTGACTGCTTTGAAAACTACTGCTGACCAAACACCAGCGGTACAAGCTACCTTGACAAGTGCAACCACTGTGCGTAAAGCCGCTGAAACGCGCCTTGCTGCTGCTCAACAAGCCGTTGACAACCTAAACGCTGACGTAGCAACCAAGACTAAAGCTCTTGAAGATGCGAAATCGGTTCAAGCAAAAGCTGTCGCAGCAGACACAAGTGCCAAAGCAACTCTTGCTCAGGCAAGAACTACAAATGACAAGGCTCACTCTGCACTTGCTGCAACTCGTGCAACCATTGCAAGCCTTGAAGCAATCGCTGACCAAACACCAGCCGCCCAGGCTACATTGACAAGTGCAACCGCTGCTCGTCAAGCTGCTGAAACTCGCTTGGCTAAGGCTCAACAAGCTGTTGACAACCTCAACGCAGATGTAGCAACTAAGACTAAAGCTCTTGAAGATGCGAAAAGTCAATTGGCTGCTGAAGAAGCAAAATTGGCTCAACTGAAAGAAGCTAAGTCTACCAGCGAAGTCGTTCTTGCAGAAGCTCAGTCGAAAGTAGAGGCATTGAAGGCTGAAGAAGCTAAGATTGCAGATGAAATTGCTGTATTGAAAGCGCAACTTGCCGAACAATTGGCTAAGCTTGCAGCACTCAAAAATGCTGACCAAGTCCTTGCAGATGCTCAAGCAGAGCTTGCAAAAGCTATCAAGGCTCACACTGCTGCTAAAGCAACCCTTGATGCTGAAATTGATAAGTTGGACCAATTCTTGAAGAACCAACGTGATGCTAAAGCTCAATATGAGGCTGTGAAGGAGGCTTATACCCAAGCACAGATTGTGGCTCAGAGACAAGCTATCAATGATGCAGGCGGTCAACCGATTGCTATCACAGATAAAGTTGGTAAGATTGTGGGCTACTTTGATGGCAACCAAACTGCAGGTACTAAGCTACAGCCAATCACTTATAGCAGAGTTGAAAAGTATAGACAGCTGCCACAAACGGGCTCACAAGAAAGCCTTTTGGTATTGTTAGGCTACACGGCCCTTGCTGGTCTTGGACTAGGTTATGCAAAAAAACGGAGAAGAGGATAGGAAAGAATGGCAGAACAACAAAATATAAACCAATTTGGTCGCGAGGAACTCATTGATATTTTGCAGTATTTGTATGTGCAGATTGATGAATTCTTTACTATTAAGAATAAAATGTCTTCTATTGTTGAACAGACTATTAGTACGCGTGTTAAACAGGCTACAACAGCTAAGTATAATCGGAATGGAAATATTGGTGGTATCATTTTTGCCCTGATGGGAGTGGTTGAACTCGGCAATAATTTTTTCAACGCTCTTTTCATGATGGGGGTGATGTATCTATTTGGGCAGGCTACAGTCCGTCTCTTTATGTGGCTTATGGCTAGACCGACTAATAAAAAACATTCGGCTTTCGGTCTCAATTATACTGTAAATGTACTTAGTAAGAAACAACTTGAGAAGGTTACTCAAGAAGCAACTGTTGAAGCGGAACATTCTCAAGAATATCAGTCGCTCCTTGCAGATAAGTTAGCATTGGAAAGCAACCAGACACTTCTTTATTTCTTGTCTCTGATCCCTGATAATTTTGCAAATTTGACAGATTTTGCGGGTATGTTGGTCTTGTTGCAGGATTTCCGTGCAACGAATTTCCAAGAAGCTGCCAACCTTTGGCGGACAGAACAGCATCAACAATCTGTGATGAATCAACAGAAAAAAATGGCAGAACAATTGGCGCGGAGGAATGCTCAAATTTCACAACTGCGTGATCAGGCAGAGCGACTTCGTAAAGGGCAGGCTCATTTGGAAGATGCCGCGGCAAGGGCAGCTATCCAGAATGCGCGAGCTAATGAAAAATTAGCTAACATGGAGCGTTACGGCGTCCATGCAACTATTCGCTGATTCAAATGAACTGGAGAAGTCCTGGCTTGTAGGAGAAAGATGAAAAAGAAATTATTAAGAGTAGGTTTTGTAGCCTTGTCAGTTTTGGTGTTAACGGCTTGTCAGGTGGGAACGAAAGAATATCTATCGGTTTCTTTTAAAAAGAAGATTCTTTTGTCAAAACTTCAACAGATTTCTATGTTTACAATTTCTCTAAATTGATTATTGACAAGGATGGTATTGTTACACTAGAAGCACCGAGTGAACTAGATAAAGATAAAATGGTTAAGCTATCTGCTCAGTCGGATCATTTTTATCGTGATAGTATCGATGATGTCTATGCAAGCTTGAATAATCTCGAGTATAGGGATGTTACAACTGAGGTGGAATCTGCTGTTAACAGATGGTAAGAATAGTTTGAGATGAAGAAACACTGAGAAATTGGTGTTTCTTTTTTATTAAGAAGGCTTATGAGTTGCTATGGATAGATCTACTCTTTTTCAGCAAATTTTCCTTGTTTTTTTGTTTTCCATGTGGTATACTTAACAAGTTAATTAAAAGGTTAAGGGGATGCCTATGAATCGTATTGCATTAGAAATTGAGAAGTACCTGCACGAGATTGTTTTGAGTTCGGAGAATCAATTGGAGATTTTGGTTGGTTCTTGTCAAAGCACGGTGAAGTTGACGAATACGCAGGAGCATATTTTGATGCTTATTGAAAAGGCTGCATATACTAATACTGAGATTGCTAAGGAGTTGAATGTTAGTCAGGCTGCGATCACGAAGGCTACAAAGTCATTAGTTGCTCAGGGGTTATTGGTGGCGGTTAGAGATGATAAGGATGCTCGTATTGTTCGCTTTAGTTTGACTGAGGCTGCTAAGCCTATTGCAGCAGAGCATGCTCATCATCACGCGCATACCTTGGAAGCTTATGAAGAGCTTTTGGAAAATTATAGTCTCGAAGAGCAGGAGTCAATTGCTCGATTCTTAAGTGAGTTAGTGGAGAAGATTAGAAAATAAATGAGATATATTACTGTGGAAGACTTGTCGTTTTACTACGACAAAGAACCGGTTTTAGAACATATTCATTATTATCTTGATAGTGGGGAATTTGTGACTTTGACTGGTGAGAATGGCGCAGCCAAGACAACCCTCATTAAGGCGACTTTGGGGATATTGAAGCCCAAACAGGGGAGGGTTTCTATTGCTGAGAAGAGTATAAAAGGTAAGAAGTTGAGAATGGCCTATTTACCTCAGCAAATTGCAAGTTTTAATGCTGGTTTTCCGAGCACGGTTTACGAATTTGTAAAATCAGGGCGTTATCCTCGACAAGGTTGGTTTCGTCGTTTGACAGCCCATGATGAGGAACATGTTCGGATTAGTTTGGAATCAGTTGGAATGTGGGAACATCGGGATAAGCGCTTAGGTGCTTTGAGTGGTGGGCAGAAGCAACGTGCGGTCATTGCGCGTATGTTTGCCTCTGATCCAGATATTTTTATTCTGGATGAACCGACAACAGGGATGGATGCAGGGACCAAGGATGCTTTTTACCAGCTCATGCATCATTCGGCTAAGAAGCATGGAAAGTCGGTTTTGATGATAACTCATGATCCTGATGAATTGAATAAATACGCTGATCGTAATATTCACCTAGTTCGTGATCAGCAGTCTCCTTGGCGTTGTTTCAATGTTCATGAAGCGGATGAGGAGGTTGCCGATGTTTGATCTATCTGTATTTCATTATGACTTTATGCAGCGTGCTTTCCTGGCAATCATTGCGATGAGTCTGTTCTCGCCTATTTTGGGGGTCTTTTTGATACTCAGACGACAGAGTTTGATGTCGGATACTCTTAGTCATGTTTCGTTGGCGGGGGTTGCATTTGGTTTGGTATTGGGGATTTCACCAACGCTTTCGACTGTTCTTGTCGTTATTGTGGCAGCTGTATTTTTAGAGTATTTGCGGACAATTTACAAGAATTTTATGGAAATTGGGACGGCTATCCTCATGTCGACTGGTTTGGCTATTTCGCTTATTGTCATGAATAAATCTGGTGGGAAATCAGGGCTTAGCCTGGAACAATATCTGTTTGGTTCGATTGTGACGATTAGTCAGGAGCAGGTAATTGCTTTGTTTACGATTGCTGTGATTGTTATTGTGCTGACATTGCTGTTTTTACGTCCGATGTATATTCTTACTTTTGATGAGGATACGGCATTTGTAGATGGGTTGCCTGTGCGAGCTATGTCCATTGCCTTCAATGTGGTGACTGGTGTTGCCATTGCCCTAATGATTCCTGCGGCAGGTGCTTTGCTGGTTTCAACAATTATGGTGTTGCCTGCTTCTATTGCATTGCGACTTGGTAAGAGTTTTAAAGCTGTTATCTTTACTGGGATGGGCATTGGCTTTTTTGGAATGGTCATGGGCTTGTTGACTTCTTACTATGCAGAAACCCCGGCGAGTGCAAGTATTACCTTGATTTTCATTAGTATTTTCTTACTGGTGAATGTTGTTCAAAAATTTAAAAAATAAGGAGTTAAGATGAAAAAAGTTGGTTTATTATTCTTGTCTGTCTCAGCTTTGCTTTTAGGGGCTTGTGGCAATAGCACAGCTTCTGAAGATGGGAAGTTGAATATTGTAACGACCTTTTATCCTGTTTATGAGTTTACCAAGCAGGTGGCAGGTGATGAGGCAAATGTTGATCTGTTGGTTAAGGCTGGGACAGAGGTTCATGGTTATGAGCCGTCAGCTAAAGATATTGCTCGTATCCAAGAGGCAGATGCTTTTGTTTATGAAAATGAAAATATGGAAACATGGGTTCATGATGTTGAAAAATCACTTGACACAACAAAGGTTAATGTGATTAGTGCGACGGAAGGGATGCTCTTGTTGCCAGGTAGTGAAGAAGGTGAGGATCACGACCATAGTGAGGAGGGCCATAGCCATGCTTATGATCCGCATGTATGGTTGTCTCCTGAGCGTGCCATCACACTTGTAGAAAATATTCGTGATAGTTTGGTAGCTAAATACCCAGAAAAGAAAGATGCTTTTGAAACAAATGCGGCAGCCTATATTGAGAAATTAGATGCTTTAGATATGAAATATTCTGAAACATTATCTGCTGCGAAACAGAAATACTTTGTTACACAACATACTGCATTTGCATATTTGGCTTTGGACTATGGTTTGAAACAAGTTTCTATTACAGGTGTTGCTGCAGATGAGGATCCGACTCCATCACGTCTAGCAGAATTGACAGAGTATATCAATAAATATGGTATTAAGTATATCTATTTTGAAGAAAATGCGTCAAAATCTGTTGCAGAAACACTTGCTAAAGAGACTGGGGTTCAGTTGGACGTTCTTAATCCTCTTGAAAGTTTGACGGATGAGGATATGAAAAATGGTAAGGATTATATTTCTGTTATGGAAGATAATCTGACTGCTCTTGAAAAAACAACTTCCCAAGAAGGTTCTGAAATTTTGCCAGAAGAAGGTGCTGAGACTGCGCAAACTGTCTATAATGGTTATTTTGAAGATAGTGCCGTAAAAGATCGTACTCTTTCAGATTATGCAGGTGAGTGGCAGTCGGTTTATCCATACTTGCTGGACGGGACGCTGGATCAAGTCTGGGATTACAAGGCTAAGATCAAAGGTGGTATGACAGCTGAAGAGTACAAGGCTTATTACGATACAGGCTACAAAACAGATGTTGATCAAATTAACATTACAGATAATACCATGGAATTTGTAGTGGGAGATAAGAAAGAAAAATTCACATATAAGTATGTGGGTTATAAGATTTTGACCTACAAAAAAGGAAATCGTGGTGTTCGTTTCTTGTTTGAAGCAACGGATGCAAATGCTGGTAACTATAAGTATGTTCAATTTAGCGACCACAATATCGCCCCTGTTAAAACAGGTCACTTCCATATCTATTTTGGTGGAGAGAGCCAAGAAAAACTGTTGGAAGAGTTGGAAAACTGGCCGACATATTATCCTGTTGGTTTGACTGGTTTGGAAATTGGTCAGGAAATGCTGGCTCACTAAGAATAATGAGAAGACTGGGCAAGATGTTCAGTCTTTCTTCTTGACAATTTTTGACTACAAATGTAAACTAAAGTTAGAAAATGATTGTTGGGAGGTGAATGTGTGGAGCAGACAATTTCTGCTGCGGAGTGGCAGGTCATGCGGGTTCTGTGGGCCTATCCTGGTGCAACTTCTCAGGAAATTATTCAGGCCTTGCAGGAAGGTTTTGATTGGCAGGCGACGACCATTAAGACACTCTTGGGGCGGCTGCGGAAGAAAAACTATTTGAGAATGGCTAAGGAAACTAGCAAGTACCACTACTACCCGCTTATCAGTGAAGAGGAACATTTGCAGGGGCAGGTGGAGCTCTTACTAGCTGCCATATGTTCCACAAAACAGGGGCAACTGGTTGAAAAACTGCTAGACACAGGGATATTTTCCCAAAAAAGCTTAGAAAATATAGCCAGCAAAATCTCTCAGCTACAAAAGACTGCACCCGAGCAAATCGCTTGTCGGTGTTTGGCGGGGCAATGTACCTGTGGGCATCATGCAAAAGGAGAAAGAATATGAAGCAAACTTTGAAATTGAAAAACTTATCGTGCCAAAACTGTGTCAAGCACGTGACCAAACACCTCTTGGAAATGGATGGGGTGGAAGATGTGAAAATCCAGCTGGATCAGCAGTTGGCGGAGGTGGAAACCTCTGTGGCCTATGACTTGGAACGGTACCAAGAGGTGCTGGATGATACTATCTATGAAGTGGAAGAATTGATATAGTCATTTAGTTTCTCTTTTATTACTTCGATGAGCGAGGAAACGTCGTTTCCTTATTTCCAACACTCCACTGGAGTGTTGGAACTCGCCTTGCCTGATTGAAACAGTCTGGGGGATACGAATAGTCCAGTGGACTATTCGTACCTGGGCCTGAAAACAAAAAAGCGAAGTACATCAGCTAGTCACCTAGAAACAAGAAAGCATTGAGTTATGCCTGCGGCTTTTGAAGCGAACCTGGTTCGCACTATCTCTAGCCTTCAAAGGTTCCCCAAACCTTTGAAGCGAGTACTAAAAGGAAACTAAGCGACTATATAAGCGAAAAAGCAGCTGTCGGGCTGCTTTTTATAATGCTTTGAGAAATCGATGCAGGTCTAGTTGGACTTGTGCAAGTGAAATTTGGTCCCAGAAGCCGTCTGATTGAAAGCGTGGAATCAGGTGGACATGGAAATGGGTGCCAGCATCAAACAAGCGATCGTTGCAGGCTATGGTCACACCGTCAATTGCCAATATTTGACAGAGTTTTTCAGTCAACAAGACTTCCAAGTCTGATAGCTCATAGCGAACAGCAGGAGGGACTTGGTGGAGCGTGTCATAGTGTTCCTTGCTAATAATCAGCAGATGCCCTGTTTGGACAGGGTCAATGTCCCAGACGACCTTGAAATGCTCCGTCTGGTAGAGAATGTCATTTTCATTGAGTTGGTGACAAAAAATACAGGTCATGTCATTTCTCCTAGGTTAGCAGAAAAGGAAATCACATAGGATTTCCTTGAAAAATATTAATAAGTCAAAACTGAATATTTTTTCTTCCCACGACGGATAACGGTCAACTCGCCGTCGATTTTGTCGCTGTCAGACAGTGTGTAGTCCAAGTCTTGCACACGCTCGCCGTTGACATAAATCGCACCATTTGCTACGTCCTCACGAGCTTGGCGTTTTGAGGTGACAATACCAGAGGTAACCAAGAGTTCCACGATGTTAAGGTTGTCTTCAGCCTGTACAGCATAGTTTGGAACGTTGCTAAGGCCCTGTTTGAGTTCTTTTGCAGATAGGTTTTTGATGTTGCCAGCGAACAATTGCTCGGTGATGTTAAGGGCTTGGTTATAGGCTTCTTCACCGTGGACCAATGTCACGACTTCCTTAGCCAAAATCTTCTGAGCTAGGCGTTCATGACGGGCAGCGTCAAATTTTTCTTCAATCTCAGCAATCTCATCAAGTGACAAGAAAGTAAAGATTTTCAAGAAACGAACGGCATCGTCGTCCATGACATTGAGCCAGAATTGGTACATTTCATACGGTGAAGTCTTGTCGGCATCAAGCCAAACAGCGTTGCCTTCTGACTTACCAAACTTCTTACCTGTTGAGTCGGTAATGAGAGGAACAGTCATCACGTGACCAGACTTGTCAGCCTTGCGACGAAGCAATTCAGTACCAGCTGTCATGTTGCCCCACTGATCAGAACCACCGATTTGAAGGGTCACGTTGTGTTTGTCATTGAGCTCGTAGAAGTCATAACCCTGCATGATTTGGTAAGCAAACTCGGTGTAGGAAATCCCTGTTTCAATCCGTTTTTTCACAGAGTCCTTGCTCATCATGTAGTTGACTGTGTAGTATTTACCAACATCACGGAGGAAGTCGATAAAGCTGATGTCTGAGAACCAGTCGTAGTTGTTGACCATTTCGGCCTTGTTGTCACCATTTTCAAAATCCAAGAAGCGAGAGAGTTGACCTTGGATTTTATCAACCCAACCGTCTACGGTATCTTTGGTTTGCAAGCTGCGCTCCGCATCCTTGAAGGAAGGGTCGCCAATCAGACCAGTAGCTCCACCAACTAGAGCGTAAGGTTTGTGCCCTGCTAATTGCAAGTGACGGCAGACGAGGATTGGTACCAAATGCCCCAAATGCAGGCTATCGGCAGTTGGGTCGTAGCCAGAATAATAGGATACTTGCCCTTCTGTTAATGCTTTTACTAGGGCTTCTTCATCAGTCGTTTGAAAGACCAAGCCACGTGCTTTTAGTTCTTCAAAAATGTTCATGCGTTTCTCCTTCAATTAGATGCTTTGGTTTTTGAGTTTTTTACAAGCTAAAACCGCATCTTACCATTAAAAAATTCTCTCCTATTATACCACGAAATTGCGGAAAATAAACAAAATTTGGTATAATGGAACGATAAGGAGTTAATATGGCGACTAAATCAGATAAGCAAGATTTTAAAAAGAAAATCAGTGCCCTAGGCTTAGGGGATGTAGTGGGAGTTTTCCTTCGGACGCTGAAATTATTATTCAATTCAGTAGCAGTCTTGGTCTTCCTATTCGGTCTTTTTGGTGCGGGTATAGGAATTGGTTTCGTGGTTAGTCTTTTCGATGACGTTAAGATTCCCAAAACAGAGGAACTGGTAGCGAAGGTTTCAGAAGTTAGTCGGATTTCCACCGTTACCTATTCGGATGGTAGCTTGGTGTCGGAAGTTAATTCAGATTTGCTTCGTGTACCCATTACTTCGGAAGAGGTCTCTAATTATCTAAAACAGGCTGTAATTGCGACAGAGGATGAAACATTTGAAACCCACAATGGGGTTGTGCCTAAGGCTGTTTTGCGTGCGGCACTGGGATCAGTTGGTCTAGGTTCATCTAGCGGTGGTTCAACCTTGACGCAGCAATTGATAAAACAGCAACTTGTCGGAGATGCTCCAACCTTTACGCGTAAGGCTAATGAGATTGTTTCGGCTTTGGCATTAGAGCGGAATATGACCAAGGAAGAGATTTTGACCATTTACCTAAATGTTTCTCCATTTGGTCGAAATAATCAGGGACGAAATATTGCAGGGGTAGAAGCTGCGGCTCAGGGAATTTTTGGTAAACCAGCGAAAGACTTGACTGTTCCGCAGGCTGCTTTTATTGCAGGCTTACCGCAAAGTCCGATTGTTTATTCTCCCTATGCATCAGATGGAACACGTAAATCAGATGAAGATATGGTTTACGGTATTGAACGCTATCAAGATGTTCTCTTTAATATGTATCGGGCGTCATTCTTGACCAAGGAAGAATACGAAACCTACAAAGCTTACGATATTAAACAAGATTTTATTGCTCCAGCTCCTGTAATGGCGGATACGAAAGATTATCTCTACTACGAGGTCATGGAAGAAGCGCAAGAGGTTATGTTTGATTATCTGGTAAAACGCGATAAGGTTTCTGAAAATGACTTGAAAAATGATGAAACTAAGGCTTCCTATGAAGAATTGGCTAAGCAAGAATTGAGTCAAGGCGGCTATACGATTAAGAGTACCGTTGATCAAGGAATCTATGCGGCGATGCAGTCTGTTGTGGCAAACTATGGATCTGTTTTGGATGATGGAAACGAATATGTCGAGACAGGTAGTGTGTTAATTGATAATGCCACAGGAGCCATTTTAGGATTTGTGGGTGGTCGCGATTATGCAACCAACCAAAATAACCATGCCTTTGATACTCTTCGTTCGCCAGCGTCAACCATCAAGCCTCTGTTAGCTTACGGTATTGCGATTGATCAAGGTTTGATAGGTTCTGCCAGCATCCTTTCAGATTATCCAACGAACTTTTCAAGTGGACAACCGATTATGTATGGTTCAGGACGTGGTACTGGCATGATGAACTTACAGACGGCTATTGACCGTTCTGTTAACATTCCTGCTTTTTGGACCTATAAGATGATGAGAAATGCAGGTGTAGATGCCAAAGCGTACATGGATAAAATGAATTATCATATTCCTATGTACGATATTGAAAGTGTACCGTTGGGCGGTGGTGTTGAAATTTCAGTATTGACAAATACCAATGCCTATCAAACTTTGGCAAATGGTGGTGTTTATAACAAACATTACATTGTTGAAAGCATTACTGCCTCTGATGGAACAGTAGTGTATCAGCATGAAGCTGCTCCGGTTCAGGTCTATTCTAAAGCAACTGCAAGTATTATGAACCAGCTTTTGAGACAGGTTGTCAACTCTGGGTATACTACGACGTTCAAGAGTCGATTGAGTGGTTTAAACCCACAGGCAGCATCGTCTGATTTCGTCGGTAAGACGGGAACAAGTAATGAAGTCAATGACGTGTGGCTCATGCTATCGACCCCTAGAGTAACTTTAGGTACCTGGGCTGGGAATGATGATAACTCAGAAATGTATGTCTGGACTGGCTACCACAATAATTCACAATATGTGGCCCATATGGTTGATGCTCTTTACAATGTTAATGCGGATATGTTCGCAGGAAAATTTGAATTAGACAGTAGTGTTATTGCTTCTAGCGTCGTTGCTTCTACAGGTCAACGTGCAGGGACGACACAGGTAAATGGGCGCCAAGTAACAGTTGGCGGTGCGATGACAACTAGTTATTGGGCTAAAAATGGTGCACCAGTAACGAGCTATAACTTCATGGTTGGGGGGACAGATAGTGACCGAGCACAGGCTTGGAATACAATTATCGGCTCGCAAACACCAACATCAAGTAGCTCAACCCAACGAAGCAGTTCGACTCGGACTAGCACGAGTTCTTCAGCTAATAACACGAACCAATCATCAGAAACGCAAACAGCAACTAGTGAGCAAGCGAATAATGATTCACCTTGATTTTTCCTAGTACTTGTGCTATAATAGTGTAAATTATTTGTCGTGTGTCTTGTTTGAAATATTGTCCAAACAAGGCTTGCAGCAGTTAAATCAAACTTTTTCAAAGGAAGATTTAGCTGCTCTTTTTGTGTCTATGAGGAATTTTTTTGAGAATTGTTACCTATTCTTAAAGATTCTAAAAATTCTAACAAAAGACAAATGTGTTTGATTTTGCAGAAAAATCAATAGAAAAATAGAGGAGAATTAACTTGGCAGGACATGAAGTTCAGTACGGTAAGCACCGTACCCGTCGTAGTTTTTCAAGAATCAAGGAAGTTCTTGATTTACCAAATTTGATTGAAATCCAAACGGACTCTTTCCAAGACTTTTTAGATTATGGTTTGAAAGAAGTCTTTGAAGATGTACTTCCAGTTTCAAACTTTACGGATACCATGGAATTGGAATTCGTTGGTTATGAATTGAAAGAACCTAAATATACATTGGAAGAGGCACGTGCGCATGATGCGAACTACTCAGCTCCAATTTATGTAACTTTCCGTCTGGTGAATAAAGAAACTGGCGAGATCAAGACGCAAGAAGTCTTCTTCGGTGAGTTTCCAATCATGACTGAAATGGGTACCTTCATCATCAACGGTGCAGAGCGTATCATCGTTTCTCAGTTGGTTCGTTCACCAGGTGTCTACTTCAATGATAAAGTAGATAAGAACGGTAAAGTAGGTTATGGTTCAACGGTTATCCCTAACCGTGGAGCTTGGTTGGAATTGGAAACAGACTCAAAAGACATTGCCTACACTCGTATTGACCGTACGCGTAAGATTCCGTTCACAACGCTTGTTCGTGCGCTTGGTTTCTCAGGCGATGATGAAATCTTTGACATCTTCGGTGATAGCGAATTGGTTCGCAATACCATTGAAAAAGATATTCATAAAAACCCAGCAGATTCTCGTACAGATGAAGCCCTCAAGGAAATCTATGAGCGTCTTCGTCCAGGTGAACCAAAGACAGCTGAAAGCTCTCGTAGCCTTTTGACAGCTCGTTTCTTTGACCCACGTCGTTACGACTTGGCACCTGTTGGTCGTTATAAAATCAATAAAAAACTCAACCTCCGTACTCGTTTGCTCAACCAAACACTTGCTGAGCATGTGATTAACGGTGAGACAGGCGAAATCGTCTTGGAAGCTGGTACTGTATTGAGTCGTGATGTGCTTGAAAAAGTAGAAGCACAATTCGATGAACTCAACTTGGTAGAATATATTCCAAATGACAACGCTGTTCTTCTTGAGCCAGTTCTTTTGCAGAAATTCAAGATTGTAGCTCCTAAGGATCCAGAACGTGTTGTGACGGTGATTGGTAATGCGAATCCAGCAGAAAACGTACGTACAGTAACACCTGCGGACATCTTGGCTGAAATGAGCTACTTCCTCAACTTGGCTGAGGGTCTTGGTCGTGTAGATGATATTGACCACTTGGGTAACCGTCGTATTCGTGCCGTTGGTGAATTGCTTGCTAACCAAGTACGTATCGGTTTGACTCGTATGGAACGTAACTTGCGTGAGCGTATGTCTGTTCAAGACAATGAAGTATTGACGCCACAACAAATCATCAATATCCGTCCTGTTACAGCCGCAATCAAAGAATTCTTTGGTTCATCTCAGTTGTCACAGTTCATGGACCAACACAACCCACTTTCTGAGTTGTCTCACAAACGCCGTTTGTCAGCCTTGGGACCTGGTGGTTTGACTCGTGACCGTGCTGGTTATGAGGTTCGAGACGTTCACTACACCCACTATGGTCGTATGTGTCCGATTGAAACACCTGAGGGACCAAACATCGGTTTGATCAACAACTTGTCTTCTTATGGACACCTTAACAAGTATGGTTTCATTCAAACACCATACCGCAAGATCGACCGTGCAACTGGTACAGTAACGAACGAAATCGTTTGGTTGACAGCGGATGAAGAAGATGCCTACATCGTAGCACAATCAACTTCACCACTTGATGAAAACAACCGTTTCGTTGATAAGATTGTTATGGGACGTCACCAAGGTAACAACCAAGAGTTCCCAGCAGATTCAGCAGACTTCATGGATGTTTCTCCTAAGCAGGTAGTTGCCGTTGCGACAGCATGTATTCCTTTCTTGGAAAACGATGACTCCAACCGTGCCCTCATGGGTGCCAACATGCAACGTCAGGCTGTTCCTTTGATTGATCCAAAAGCACCTTACGTTGGTACTGGTATGGAATACCAGGCTGCCCACGACTCAGGTGCGGCAATCATTGCTCAACACGATGGTAAGGTTGTTTACGCAGATGCGGACAAGGTAGAAGTGCGTCGTGAAGATGGCTCGCTTGATGTCTACCACATTTCTAAATTCCGTCGTTCAAACTCTGGTACTGCCTACAACCAACGTACCCTTGTAAAATTGGGCGACGTCGTAGAAAAAGGCGACTTCATCGCAGATGGACCTTCTATGGAAAATGGGGAAATGGCTCTTGGTCAAAACCCTATCGTTGCCTACATGACTTGGGAAGGTTACAACTTCGAGGATGCGGTTATCATGTCTGAACGCCTTGTGAAAGACGATGTCTATACATCTGTTCATTTGGAAGAATACGAATCAGAAACACGCGATACCAAGTTAGGCCCTGAAGAAATCACTCGCGAAATTCCAAACGTTGGTGAAGATGCTCTTCGCAACTTGGATGAAATGGGGATTATCCGTATCGGTGCGGAAGTTAAAGAGGGCGACATTCTTGTTGGTAAAGTCACACCAAAAGGTGAAAAAGATCTTTCTGCTGAAGAGCGCCTCTTGCACGCTATCTTCGGTGACAAGTCACGTGAAGTACGTGATACATCTCTTCGTGTACCTCACGGTGCCGATGGTGTCGTTCGTGATGTGAAAATCTTTACTCGTGCCAACGGTGATGAATTGCAATCAGGTGTTAACATGTTGGTTCGTGTTTACATCGCTCAAAAACGTAAGATCAAGGTCGGAGATAAGATGGCCGGTCGTCACGGTAACAAGGGTGTCGTTTCACGTATTGTACCTGTTGAGGATATGCCATATCTTCCAGACGGAACACCAGTTGACATCATGTTGAACCCACTCGGGGTGCCATCACGTATGAACATCGGTCAGGTTATGGAACTTCACTTGGGTATGGCGGCTCGCAACTTGGGTATTCATATCGCAACACCAGTTTTCGATGGTGCAAGTTCAGAAGACCTCTGGTCAACTGTTAAAGAAGCAGGTATGGACTCAGATGCCAAAACCATTCTTTACGATGGACGTACAGGTGAGCCATTTGACAACCGTGTATCTGTCGGTGTCATGTACATGATCAAGCTTCACCACATGGTTGATGATAAACTTCACGCCCGCTCAGTCGGACCATACTCACTCGTTACCCAACAGCCACTCGGAGGTAAGGCTCAGTTTGGTGGTCAGCGTTTCGGTGAGATGGAGGTTTGGGCCCTTGAAGCCTACGGTGCTTCTAACGTCCTTCAAGAAATCTTGACTTACAAGTCAGATGATGTGACAGGCCGTCTTAAAGCCTATGAAGCCATCACCAAAGGTAAACCAATTCCAAAACCAGGTGTTCCAGAATCATTCCGCGTTCTTGTCAAAGAATTGCAATCACTTGGTTTGGATATGCGTGTCCTTGATGAAGACAACAATGAAGTAGAATTGCGTGACCTTGATGAAGGTGAAGATGATGACATCATCCACGTAGATGATCTTGAAAAAGCACGTGCAAAAGCCGCAGCTGATGCAGCCGCAGCCTTTGCAGCAGAAGAAGCAGAAGGCAAAGAATAATTAGAATGGATGGAATAAGTTGGTCCAAATCTCAGAACTGAAAGAGACAAGGACCAACGGTCTTCCACCGTCTGATTTATAGAGGAATAGCTTACCAGCTATCCATTCTGCTGATTATTGTTCAAGAATTTGAGGTCTGGGAATCCAGCCTCTCACAAGAAAAGAAAGGGATTATTAGTGGTTGACGTAAATCGATTTAAAAGTATGCAAATCACGTTAGCTTCACCAAGTAAGGTTCGTTCATGGTCTTACGGTGAGGTTAAAAAACCTGAAACAATCAACTATCGGACACTTAAACCAGAACGTGATGGACTCTTTGACGAAGTCATCTTTGGTCCAACAAAAGACTGGGAGTGTTCATGTGGTAAATACAAGCGTATCCGTTATAAAGGGATTACTTGTGACCGCTGTGGTGTTGAAGTGACTCGTGCAAAAGTACGTCGTGAACGTATGGGACACATTGAGTTGAAAGCACCAATTTCACACATTTGGTATTTCAAAGGGATTCCAAGTCGTATGGGCTTGACCTTGGATATGAGCCCACGTGCTTTGGAAGAAGTTATCTACTTCGCAGCTTACGTGGTGATCGATCCGAAAGATACACCGCTTGAGCACAAGTCAATCATGACTGAGCGCGAATACCGTGAGCGTTTGCGTGAATATGGTTATGGTTCATTCGTTGCCAAAATGGGTGCAGAAGCGATTCAAGACCTCTTGAAACAAGTCGATCTTCCAAAAGAAATCGCAGCCTTGAAAGAAGAATTGAAAACAGCTTCTGGTCAGAAACGCATTAAAGCAGTTCGTCGTTTGGATGTATTAGATGCCTTCTACAAATCTGGTAACAAGCCTGAGTGGATGATTCTCAACATCCTTCCTGTTATTCCACCAGATTTGCGTCCGATGGTTCAATTGGATGGTGGTCGTTTTGCCGCATCAGACTTGAACGAACTCTACCGCCGTGTTATCAACCGTAACAACCGTTTGGCTCGTCTTTTGGAACTTAATGCTCCAGGAATTATCGTACAAAACGAAAAACGTATGCTCCAAGAAGCTGTGGATGCTTTGATTGACAACGGTCGCCGTGGTCGTCCAATCACAGGACCAGGTAGCCGTCCACTTAAATCACTCAGCCACATGCTTAAAGGTAAGCAAGGACGTTTCCGTCAAAACTTGCTTGGTAAGCGTGTTGACTTCTCAGGACGTTCCGTTATCGCCGTTGGTCCAACGCTGAAAATGTACCAATGTGGTGTGCCACGCGAAATGGCTATCGAACTCTTCAAACCGTTTGTCATGCGCGAAATCGTTGCCCGTGATATTGCTGGTAACGTAAAAGCTGCGAAACGTTTGATTGAACGTGGTGATGATCGTATCTGGGATATCTTGGAAGAAGTGATCAAAGAACACCCAGTTCTTTTGAACCGCGCACCTACCCTTCACCGTTTGGGTATCCAGGCTTTTGAGCCAGTTCTGATCGACGGTAAAGCCCTTCGTTTGCACCCGCTTGTCTGTGAAGCCTACAACGCCGACTTTGACGGTGACCAGATGGCGATTCACGTTCCATTGTCAGAAGAGGCACAAGCAGAAGCACGTATCCTTATGCTTGCGGCAGAACACATCCTTAACCCTAAAGATGGTAAACCAGTCGTAACACCATCTCAGGATATGGTTTTGGGTAACTACTACTTGACCATGGAAGATGCTGGTCGTGAAGGTGAAGGTATGGTCTTCAAGGATGCGGATGAGGCTGTTATGGCTTACCGCAACGGCTATGTTCACTTGCATACCCGTGTTGGTATTGCAACAGATAGCCTTGATAAGCCTTGGAAAGACAACCAAAAACACAAGGTCATGATGACAACTGTCGGAAAAATCTTGTTCAACGCGATTATGCCAGAAGGTCTTCCATACTTGCAAGAGCCAAACAATGCTAACTTGACAGAAGGAACCCCTGATAAATACTTCTTGGAACCAGGTTCAGATATCAAGGCTGCTATTGCAGAATTGCCAATCAACCAACCATTCAAGAAGAAAAATCTTGGTAACATCATCGCTGAAATCTTCAAGCGTTTCCGTACAACTGAAACCTCAGCCCTGCTTGACCGTTTGAAAGACTTGGGTTATTATCACTCAACACTCGCTGGTTTGACAGTGGGTATTGCGGATATCCCAGTTATCGACAACAAGGCTGAAATCATTGAAGAATCTCACGAACGTGTAGAACAAATCAAGAAACAATTCCGTCGTGGTATGATTACTGACGATGAGCGTTATGCAGCTGTTACAGATGAATGGCGTTCAGCTAAGGAAAAATTGGAAAAACGTCTGGTTGAAAAACAAGATCCGAAGAACCCAATCGTTATGATGATGGACTCTGGTGCCCGTGGTAACATTTCCAACTTCTCCCAGTTGGCCGGTATGCGTGGTCTGATGTCAGCTCCGAACGGACGTATCATGGAATTGCCTATCTTGTCTAACTTCCGTGAAGGTCTTTCTGTATTGGAAATGTTCTTCTCAACTCACGGTGCCCGTAAGGGTATGACGGATACGGCCTTGAAGACAGCCGACTCAGGTTATCTGACTCGTCGTTTGGTTGACGTTGCCCAAGACGTTATTATCCGTGAAGACGACTGTGGAACAGACCGTGGTCTTGACATCCGTTCAATCACAGATGGCAAGGAAATGATCGAGCCACTTGAAGAGCGTTTGCAAGGTCGTTACACTAAGAAAACTGTTAAACATCCTGAAACGGGTGCCGTTATCATTGGTCCAAACCAATTGATTACTGAAGATATTGCCCGCGAAATTGTCAATGCTGGTGTTGAACAAGTAACCATCCGTAGCGTATTTACATGTAATACTCGTCACGGTGTCTGCCGTCATTGTTACGGTATCAACTTGGCAACAGGTGATGCGGTTGAAGTGGGTGAAGCAGTTGGTACAATCGCTGCCCAATCTATCGGTGAGCCTGGTACACAGCTTACAATGCGTACCTTCCACACGGGTGGTGTAGCCTCAAACAGCGATATTACGCAGGGTCTTCCTCGTGTCCAAGAGATCTTTGAAGCCCGCAATCCGAAAGGGGAAGCGGTTATCACTGAGGTTAAAGGTGAAGTTATCGCTATTGAAGAAGATGCTTCTACTCGTACCAAGAAAGTCTTTGTTAAAGGTAAAACTGGCGAAGGCGAATATGTGGTTCCATTTACAGCCCGTATGAAGGTTGAAGTTGGTGACCAAGTTGCGCGTGGAGCAGCCCTTACCGAAGGTTCTATCCAACCAAAACGCTTGCTTGAAGTCCGTGATGTCTTGGCGGTTGAAACTTACCTTCTTTCTGAAGTTCAAAAAGTTTACCGTAGCCAGGGTGTAGAAATCGGCGACAAGCACATCGAGGTAATGGTTCGCCAAATGCTTCGTAAAGTTCGTGTCATGGATCCAGGAGATACAGATCTTCTCATGGGTACCCTCATGGACATTACCGACTTTACAGATGCCAATGCGGAAGTGGTTATTGCAGGTGGTATTCCGGCAACAGCTCGTCCAGTTCTTATGGGTATCACAAAAGCGTCCCTTGAAACCAACTCATTCTTGTCTGCCGCATCCTTCCAAGAAACAACTCGTGTTCTTACAGATGCAGCCATTCGTGGTAAACGCGATAACCTTCTCGGTCTGAAAGAGAACGTTATTATCGGTAAGATTATCCCAGCAGGTACAGGTATGGCCCGCTACCGTAATCTTGAACCACAAGCCATCAATGAAGTTGAAATCATTGAAGACACAGTAGCTGAAGAACTTGCAGCAGAAGCAGAACTTGCAGCAGTAACTGAGTAAATTAAGATGGCACATCTCTCTTTGAGGGATGTGCTTTTTGATATTCGGAAAGAAACATATATATGACTTGATAAGGAATTAACAAGCAGAATGTTTTCTTAAATCATACAATTTCGATATAATGTGTACGAAAAAGGAAGTAATATTATGTATCAAGTTATTAAAATGTATGGAGATTTTGAACCCTGGTGGTTCTTAGATGGTTGGGAAGAGGATGTTACCAGTAGGGCTGCTTTTGATCGCTATGAGGATGCACTGAATGCTTTTCAAAAAGAGTGGGTACGGCTATCAGAGAAGTTCCCTAAGAAGCAGAGTAAAAATGGCACAATGGTGGCCTTTTGGGATGAATCAGACCAGCATTGGTGTGAGGAATGCGATGAATATTTGCAGCGGTATCATTCGCTGATGTTGGTAGAAGCGAGAGAAAATTTACCTGCAGGGTTTGCTACTAAACCGGTGCAACAACCGCGAGTTCGCCCTTGCAAGCTAAGACAAGGAAAATGTGTCAACTATGATTCATAAAAGGATTGCCCTAGTGAGCAATCCTTTTTAGCTGAATCTGATAGAAAAGGCTTCGGTGTCGAGCTCCACTTGACCACCGATGGTAATGGTAAACAGAGGCTGGGTATGGGAAAAGTCCAAATCGTAGAGAACAGGAACTTTTTTGAGAATAGGGTGCTTGTCCAAAATCGCCAGCAAAATCTCCTCGGTCATCTTGGTTTCTTTAGGAAAACGACCGAAGACAAGAGCCTGTGGATTTGGATAGGCTTGTAGAAGAGCTGTCAAATGACGAGCGATAATGAGATAATCGTCGTCTTCCGCCTCTTCTAAAAATAGAATATATTTGTCTGGTCTGGGAGCAAACTCTGTCCCAGTCAGTAGATTGAGGGTTGAGATGTTTCCGCCGATGGCAATACCAGAGGCCTGGCCTGGATTGTAGACTTTCCACTCTGTTGGGTAAAAGGTGCGAGGGGCGTCTGGTAGGTACCAGGCGTCGCTGGACCATTCAGGACTCGGAATCAGGTCATAGGAATCTTGTGTCACGGCCTTGAGCCAGGCTTCTGTTTGATACTGTTGCCCCAAATCCATTTTGAAGCTTGAATAAGCTGGACCCATGTAGGTTTGCATGCCTGTCTTGGCGTAGATAGCATTGAGCAGGGCAGTCGTATCCGAATAACCGCAGAAAATTTTTGGATGGCGGGCGATTAGGTCAAAATCCAGATAAGGCAGTAGTTCGTTACAGTTGAAACCGCCAATGGTTGTCAGAATGGCATCGACCGATTCATCCGCAAAGGCTGCTTCCAAGTCCGCAACACGACTGGCAATCGGAGCCGAATCGAAAATATCGTTTTCAAAATAATGTTCTGAGAAAGAGAGTTTGAAGCCCAAATCTTCCAACCTTTCCTTGGCAGCAAGATTGGCCTCGAAACCACCAATTCTTTCAATAGATGAAGAGGGGCTAACTACGCGTATATGGTCGCCTTTTTTTAATTTTTTCATAGGAACCTCCAAGCTTTTTTATTATTTTAACAAAAAAGTATGGAAAATCAAGTTTCCTTACGAATAGATAGGGTGAGGAGGTTGTATGATTCAAGAAAAAGCAAGAAAGATGATTGAGGAGGCGGTGGCAGATAGGGTCAGTGATATTTATCTGGTTCCTCGTGGTCAAGGCTACCAAGTCTATCATCGTATTATGGATGAACGGGAGTTTGTGCAAGACTTGGCTGAGGAAGAAGTAATAGCCATCATTAGCCATTTCAAGTTTTTAGCAGGTTTAAATGTTGGTGAAAAACGCCGTAGCCAGCAGGGGTCCTGTGACTATGATTATGGTAGCGGAGAGATTTCACTTCGCTTATCAACTGTCGGAGATTATCGTGGTAAGGAAAGTCTGGTTATCCGCCTGCTCTATGACAATGACAAGGAACTCAAGTTCTGGTTTGAGGCGGCCGAGCGACTTGCAGAAGAAATCAAGGGACGAGGGCTCTACCTTTTTTCGGGTCCAGTCGGCTCTGGTAAGACCACACTTATGTACCATCTTGCCAGGCTGAAATTCCCAGACAAGCAGATTTTGACCATCGAGGATCCTGTCGAAATCAAGCAGGAGGACATGCTTCAACTTCAACTCAATGAAGCCATCGGAGCCACCTACGACAATCTGATCAAACTGTCCCTCCGCCATCGACCAGACTTGCTCATCATTGGTGAGATTCGGGATGCAGAAACCGCTCGAGCAGTCATTCGAGCCAGCCTGACGGGAGCTACCGTTTTCTCCACAGTTCATGCAAGGTCTATTTCAGGAGTCTATGCTCGTATGTTAGAACTAGGTGTCAGCCCTGAGGAGTTAAATAATGCCCTTCAAGGCATTGCCTATCAACGTTTGATTGGGGGAGGAGGTGTAGTAGATTTTGCGAAGGGAAATTACCAAAACCATTCCGCAGACCAGTGGAATGAGCAAATTGATCGCCTTTTTGCAGCAGGACATATCAGTCTTGGGCAGGCAGAAACAGAAAAAATTGCCCTTGGCTCGCCAGCGTAAGGTCATTGAGCTTTTCAATAATCTTTTTGCTAGTGGTTTTCATTTGGGGGAGATTGTTGATTTCCTCAAACGCAGTCAGCTTCTGGCAGATCCCTATACCCAGGTCTTGTCAGATGGGCTGTTAGCAGGCGAACCCTTTTCAAGTTTGCTGGCGGATTTGCAGTTTTCAGATGCGGTGGTCACACAGGTGGCTCTGGCAGAAGTTCATGGCAATACCAGCCTGAGTTTGAGCCATATCCAGTCCTATCTGGAAAATGTCAGCAAGGTTCATAAGAAACTGATTGAGGTGGCGACCTACCCAATTATCTTACTAGGGTTTCTGCTCTTGATTATGCTGGGCTTGAAAAATTACCTTCTGCCCCAGTTGGAGGAAGGCAATGCAGCGACCATGCTAATTAATCATCTGCCGACTATCTTTTTATCCCTCTGTGGACTTAGTTTGGTGGCGGTCTTAGCTGGTCTTGTCTGGTTTCGTAAAACTAACAAAATCAAGGTCTTTTCCTGCTTAGCAGCTCTGCCATTTTTCGGAAAACTCATCCAAACCTATCTGACGGCTTATTACGCTAGGGAGTGGGGGAGTTTGATTGGGCAAGGCTTGGACCTGCCGCAGATTGTGGGTTTGATGCAGGAGCAGCAATCGCAGCTCTTTCGAGAGATTGGACAGGACCTGGAGCAGTCGCTTTCCAATGGTCAGAGTTTTCACGAACACATTAAGGCCTATGCCTTTTTTAAGCGGGAGCTGAGCTTGATTGTGGAGTATGGTCAGGTCAAGTCCAAGTTGGGGAGCGAGTTGACAGTTTATGCAGCCGAGTGTTGGGAGGATTTTTTCTCTCGGGTCAATAGAGCCATGCAGCTGATTCAACCGCTGGTCTTTCTCTTTGTGGCCTTAATGGTCGTTCTCATCTACGCAGCCATGCTGCTGCCGATTTATCAAAATATGGAGTTATAAAATGAAAAAGTTAATTGAAATGAAGGTAAAAGGGTTCACTCTGGTGGAAATGTTAGTCGTTTTGGGAATTATCAGCCTGCTCTTGCTCCTCTTTGTGCCAAATTTGAGCAAGCAGAAGGATGCTATTCAGAAGAAGGGGGATGCTGCGGTTGTCAAAGTAGTGGAGAGTCAGATGGAGCTCTATGAATTGGAATATGATAAGGAAGCAACGGTGGAGGACTTGCAAAAGGCTGGTTATATTACACCAAAACAAGCGGAGCAGTATGCTACGGCGAAAAAATAAGGCTTTTACCCTGTTTGAAAGCCTGCTGACCTTGTTTGTTGTCAGTTTTTTAGCTGTTTCTTTATCAGGAACGGTGCAAACGGCCTTTCGGTCTATTCAGGAAGAAATTTTTCTCTGGGAATTTGAGGCCATCTATAAAGACAGTCAAAAATTGGCAGCCAGTTCCCACCAAACAGTGAGTCTAGCTATCGGTGGACAGGAGGTTACAAATGGTTATCAGGCTGTAGAAGTACCCAGAAATGTAGAAGTATTGGAAGGGAAGACCATCACATTTGAAGAAAATGGTGGAAATTCTTCTCTGACCAAGATTCGTTTTCGATTTAGTCGAAAGACAGTCACGTATCAATTATATATAGGGAGTGGTCGCTATAAGAAAACAGAAGAATAAGGCTTATATTTTGCTAGAAAGTCTGGTTGCCCTTGCGACTCTAGTGACTATTTGCAGCTTGATTTTGTCAGCTGTGGATGCAGGTCGTAGGCGACAGGCTTGGGAATTGGAACAACAGGAGGTTCTCAATCTAGCACAGATGGCTGTTCAAACCGAGCAAGATAACCTAGCCTTAAACGGTGTTACAGTTCAGGTTCAACGAACAGCAGATAAGATCATTGTTTTCCACGAGGGAAAGGAGGTTTTATCGGTTGTTAAAAAGTAAAATTCCTGCTTTTACTCTCTTGGAATGCTTGGTAGCTTTAGTCATTCTTTCAGGTAGTCTTCTGGTCTTTGAAGGCTTGTCAAAACTGCTGGTCCAAGAAGCGCATTATCAAAATCAAACCATTCAAAAGGAATGGCTGGTCTTCTCTAGCCAGTTGCGGTCGGAGTGGGACCAGGCTGACTTGGTCAAGGTTGAAAATGGCAAGGTCTATGTTGATAAGGGAGGTCAGGCTTTGGCCTTTGGCAAGTCACGGTCGGATGATTTTCGGAAAACAAATGATAGGGGACAGGGCTACCAGCCCATGCTCTATCAGGTGGATAGCGCAGCCATTTCTCAAGAAAACCAGCTGGTGCGCATCGACTTTAGTTTTAAAAACGGAGAGGAACGGACCTTTATCTATGCTTTTAAAGAAAAAAGTTAAGGCTGGCATCCTGCTCTATGCCCTTTTGATGCTGGCGGTTTTTAGTCTTTTGCTTCAGTTTTATCTCCACCGCCAAGAAGCTGAGAGTCGCTTGGTACAGGTGGCAAGGCAAGAAACGACTGCTTATATCATGGCTCAGATGGTCTTGGACAAGGTTGAGAAGGACCTGCAAGTAGAAAAAATAGTTACGGGAGCGGCGGTGAATGAAAAGGAAGCAAATTTAACCACAGGTTCTAAGCAGAAGGAGGATAGAGGAAGGGTCTCTTTTCAAGAGGGACAGGCTCGTTATCAACTTAAAGGTGACCAACTATTGGTTGCAGTTGAGTTAACAAGTGATGGTCTGTATACCTATCAATTTCCGGTTAAAATAGTACCCGAGGGGAGTGGCTAGTCGCTCCCTTTTTGGTGCAAAGTTGGTGAATTTTTGATAAGATAAGAGTATGAATTTTGAAAAGATCGAACAGGCTTACGACCTGCTATTAGAAAACGTACAGACTATCCAAAACCAGCTAGGCACCAATATCTACGATGCCATGATTGAGCAAAATGCTGCTTACGTAGCTGGTCAGCATGAGACAGGTCTTGTTATCAATAATAACAAGACCTTGAAACAACTAGATTTAGCCAAGGAAGAATGGCGTCGTGCCTTCCAATTCCTGCTCATCAAGGCCAATCAGACTGAACCCATGCAGTACAATCACCAGTTCACACCAGACTCTATCGGATTTATCCTATCTTTTCTAGTAGACCAACTAGTATCTACTTCCAAGGTGACGGTTCTGGAAATTGGTTCGGGGACAGGCAATCTAGCTCAGACCATTCTCAATGCCAGCCAGAAAGAATTAGATTACTTGGGGATTGAAGTGGACGACCTCTTGATTGATTTGTCGGCAAGTATTGCGGATGTCATGCAGGCAGATATTTCTTTTGCTCAGGGAGATGCGGTACGTCCGCAGATTTTGAAGGAAAGTCAAGTAATTTTGGGAGATTTGCCTATTGGCTACTATCCAGATGACCAGATTGCCAGCCGTTATCAGGTCGCCAGCCCAAATGAACATACCTACGCCCATCATTTGCTCATGGAACAATCCCTCAAATATCTGGAAAAAGATGGCTTTGCGATTTTGTTGGCTCCAAATGATTTATTGACTAGTCCGCAAAGCGATTTACTGAAAGGCTGGTTACAAGAACAAGCCAATATTGTTGCCATGATTGCCCTGCCACCAAATCTCTTTGGGAAGGCTGCTATGGCCAAGTCTATTTTTGTCTTGCAAAAGAAAGCTGCAAGACCGTTGGCGCCGTTTGTTTATCCCTTACAAAGTCTTCAAGAACCAGAAGCTATTCAGAAGTTCATGCTCAATTTCAAAAATTGGAAGCAAGAGAATGCAATTTAAGTGAAAATCTGTTATACTAGTTAGGAAAACGCTTTAAAAGAGGTAAGATATGTCAAAAACAATTGCAATTAATGCAGGTAGTTCAAGTCTAAAATGGCAACTTTATCAAATGCCAGAAGAAACAGTACTAGCAGCAGGGATTATTGAGCGCATCGGTTTGAATGATTCCATCTCAACAGTTAAGTATGATGGGAAGAAAGAAAGTGAAGTTTTAGATATTCCTAATCATACGGTTGCGGTTAAGATTCTCCTAGAAGACTTGCTTAAACACAACATCATCGCTGCTTACGAGGAAATTACTGGTATCGGACACCGTGTTGTTGCAGGTGGAGAGATTTTCAAAGAATCAGCTGTTATTGGACCAAAAGAGGTTGAGCAAATTGAAGAACTAAGTGCTTTGGCACCGCTTCATAACCCTGCTCACGTAGCAGCAATGCGTGCATTTGAGGAAGTACTACCAGAAGTTTTGAATGTAGCTGTTTTTGATACAGCCTTTCACACTACGATGCCAAAGCATGCCTATCTTTATCCGATTCCACAAAAGTACTATACCGACCACAAGGTTCGTAAGTACGGAGCTCACGGAACTAGCCACTATTATGTAGCGCATGAGGCAGCAAAAGTATTGGGACGTCCGCTTGAGGAATTAAAATTGATTACGGCTCACATCGGAAATGGTGTATCTATTACTGCCAACTACCACGGTCAATCAGTTGACACTTCTATGGGCTTCACTCCTCTAGCTGGTCCAATGATGGGTACTCGTTCGGGAGATATTGATCCAGCGATTATTCCTTACTTGATTGCAAATGTTGATGAGTTGAAGGATGCTGCGGATGTTGTTAACATGCTGAATAAACAATCAGGTTTGCTTGGTGTATCGGGTTATTCAAGCGATATGCGTGACATTGAATCAGGTTTGGAAGCTAAGAACCCAGATGCTGTTTTGGCTTATAACATTTTTATCGACCGTATCAAGAAATTCATTGGTCAATACTTCGCTGTTCTGAATGGTGCAGATGCCATTGTCTTCACTGCAGGTATGGGTGAAAATGCACCGCTTATGCGCAATGACGTGGTAGAAGGTTTGTCTTGGTTCGGTGTCGAAATAGACCCAGCTAAGAATGTTCGTGGTGCGAATGGTGACATTTCAACGCCAGAATCAAAAGTTCGTGTCTTGGTTATTCCAACGGATGAAGAATTGGTTATTGCGCGTGAAGTTGAACGTTTGAAATAAGAAAAACTAACTGGTAGTCGGAGACTGCCAGTTTCTCTTATAGTTTATGCCTTTAGAAAGGTATAGTTTTTAGCAAGTGGTCAAAATATATAGTGTGTGATACAATAGACTGGCAAAGAAATTTGCACAGAGTAGATGGTTTGCGTCAAGTGTATGTGGATGGGATGTTGCCACATAACGAAGCTGATTTTTGCTTGTATCTGATGTCTTCTAGAGTAGGAACATCGGGGTCTGGCTGAGAGTAGCGCGGTAAACCATTGCATCCGCTGTCGAATACACACGACAGCTCCATTTTTTGAAAAAGGAGCATTTTTTATGGAAAAGAAGATTCCAAAACTAACAGTGCAGTTGTTGACTGCTATTGCGATGACCCTTGCCTTGGTCATGATTGTGGAGAACTATTTCTCCATTCGGATTTCAGAAACCTTGCAGGTCCAGTTTACCTTTATTCCCAATACTATTTTGGGAGCTATTGCAGGTCCGGTTTGGGCGGCTGTCTTTGCGGCTATTTCAGACCCAGTCTTTGTCTTGTTTAGCGGGCAAACTGTCCTCTTCACTTGGATTTTGATTGAGGCGGTATCTGCTTTTATCTACGGCTGGTTCTTTTATCAGAAGCCGCTGAATATTAAAAACAAAGCTGATTGGCTCTATGTGGCTGGTGTAGTTGTCTTGATTCAGGTTGTGATTTCCTTTATCATGACACCGATTGCCCTCCATTTCCATTTTGGAACACCTTGGATTGCCTTGTATAGCAGTCGTTTGATTAAGGCTATTTTTGAAATTCCATTACGCATTGTCGTGACCATGCTTGTCTTGCCAAGTTTACAAAAAATACCTGAATTGGCCAAGTTAATGGGTATTAAATAAAACAGTATCGAGCAACAGGTCATCCCCCTGTTGCTGCTTTTGTAGAGAGGGAATCATGGATTATCAAGAAACTCGTCAGTGGCTATCGAATCGCCCTGCATCAGATTTAGAAAATGGCGTTGCGCGTGTCAACTGGCTCTTGGAACGCTTGGACAATCCCCAGCTTCAAGTGCCGACTATTCACTTTGTTGGTACAAATGGCAAGGGTTCTACCCTCAATGCCTTACAGTCTATCTTACGGTTTTCGGATTACACCGTCGGTCGCTTTACGTCACCGTCTATCATTGATTTTCGAGAGCAGATTGTCTTTGAGCAGGAGATGATTTCGGAGGAAGATTTTGCGAGGATTGTGACAGACTTGCAGCCCTTGATTGAGGACTTGGACCAGACAGCTGGACTGGGTGCCATCTCGGAGTTTGAGATTGTAGTAGTGGCTATGTTTATCTACTTTGCTCACTACCAGCGTCCCGACATTCTCTTGGTGGAAGCGGGCATGGGCGGTTTGCAGGATGCGACCAATGTCCTTAATCCTCTAGCGGTAGTTTGCCCGTCCATCGGCTTGGACCATCAGGCTTTTTTGGGAGAGACCCACGCTGCTATAGCCCGTCACAAGGTTGCTGTCTTGCGTGAGCGGGTTCCCCTCCTCTATGCGACCGACCAGCCAGAAGTGCTGGCAGTATTTGAGGAGCAGGCCCGTCAGCTTCAGAGTCTGACCTATGCGGTAGGGCGGGAAATTATTTTGGAAAATAGCAGAGCAGGCTTTGTGGTTTCAAGCCCCTTCGGCCGAGTTGAGGATTTGAGGCTACAGATGCAGGGTCGTCACCAGGAGGTCAACGCAGCCTTGGCAGTGACCACAGCTCAGCTCATCAGACCTCATTTTCCAAAGATTACCAATGAAACCATCAGCCAGGGCTTGTCCCAAGCCATCTGGCCGGGCCGCTTAGAATTGATACAACCAGGGCTCATGATTGACGGAGCCCACAATAATGAAAGCATCGCAGTTCTGACACAACTCTTGGAAGAAAAGTACGCGGACAGAGATATTGAAATCCTCTTTGCGGCCATCAATACCAAGCCTGTGGACCGGATGTTGTCCCAGCTTAGCCAATTTGGACCTGTTAGCGTGACAACTTTTGACGATTTCAGAGCGGTACAGTTAGAAGATTATCCGTCAGGCTATGAACGAGTTCAGACCTATCAGGAGTGGTTGGAGCAGGCGGACTTGGACAATCCCAAAAAACTTTACCTGATTACAGGCTCACTTTATTTCATTACCTATGTGAGGAAGTACATTTTAGAAGAGTTTATAGTCATTTGAATTAGCTTTGATACATCGTCACTTTCGGTTTGCCGTACTCTGCGAAAGTGACTTGCTTCGCAAGTCTTATTTCCAACCTAGAACAGCCTTTAGGCTGTTCTAGCTACCTGCACCTCAGTTGTCTGAAAGCTAATTCATTCGACTATATAGAAAAAAGGCTTTGCCGGGCATTCTACCTAGCAAAGTCTTTTGTTTTAATAGTTTTTAATCAAATCAACCGTTGAGCGGTCTAGCTTTTTAACGATGGCTTGCAAGAAGGCTTGAGCCTCTAAGAAGTCATCCATGCTGTAGAGGGTTTGGTGGGAGTGGATGTAGCGAGCGCAGACACCGATTGTCGTTGATGGAACACCTTGATTTTTCAAGTGAGCTGCACCAGCATCTGTTCCACCTTTACCACAGTAGTATTGGAATTTGACACCTGCTTCTTCGGCAGTTGTGAGGAGGAAGTCTTTCATGTTTTTTAACATGATATGACCTGGGTCGTAGAAACGAAGTAGCGTTCCGTCACCAATTTTTCCTTGGTCGCCATAAATATCGCCTGCAGGCGAGCAATCAACAGCAAGGAAAATATCTGGATTGAACTTAGTTGTAGAAGCATGAGCTCCACGTAGGCCAACCTCTTCTTGCACATTTGCCCCAGCAATCAACTGATTTGGTAAAGCTTGACCGGATAGGCTTTCCAGTAGTTCGGTCACCATAAGAACACCGAAGCGGTTGTCCCAAGCCTTAGAAATAACATTTTTTCCGTTGGCTGTTAGAATGGTTTCGTTTTTGGGAACCAAGACATCCCCCGGACGAACGCCGAATGCCCAAGCTTCGTCATAATTGGCAAAACCAGCATCGAAAATAATATCAGCAATGGCAGGCATGCCGGGAGCGTTAGCCCCACGAGAAAGATGGGGAGGCACTGAACCTGAAATGGCAGGAATGGTCCGACCGTCCTGTAGTTGAAGCGTGAAGGCTTGACTGGATACAACTAGCGGATTCCACCCTCCTAGCTCGACAACACGGAAAGTACCGTCTGGCTTGATTTGGCTAATCATAAAGCCGACTTCATCCATATGTGCAGCCACTAGGATACGAGGAGCATTTTCAACAGCCGTATCCTTGATGCCAAAAATTCCACCTAGTCCATCTGTTTCAATGCGGTCCACATGCGGTGTGATTTTTTGGCGGATGTGGTTGCGAACCTGTCTTTCAAATCCCGGTAAGCTTTGCAATTCTGTAACTTCTTTAATTTTTTCAAAAAGAGTCATACTTCTTCCTCCATGACATGATTACTACTATTTTATCACGAAGAGCTAGACTTGTCTTGAAAATATGGGAAAATAAACAATAAACACATGATGAAATCATGCTTTCTGAAAACTGAATCGTTTTCATATGTTTGTGGAGAGTTTGTCTCAGCTGTCACAAGTCCAATGGCATTTTTGGGAAAATTTCGAGGAAATATGATAAAATAGTCAACATGAAAAAGAAAAAGACAGCCTTGCTAGCAGGCTTATTGGGGGCAGGTGTGCTCACCGCTAGTGCTCAATTTTACCGTAAAATCCAAGAAGACCGTAAAAAAGCACAGGCCTTGCAGGAGGTGCGTGACTTTTTTGCTGATTTAGGAGAGATTGCCACGGTCTATGTGGATGAAACAGCTTCTACGCAGACAACTCTTATCGGAGGGGTTGTGATGGAGGCAGGACAGGTATTTTTGTTTGAAAATACCCAAGGTTCTATTCAATACAGGGAGGAAGAAAAATGATTTTTCCAACAAATCTTGAAGAAGTAGCTGCCTTGATTGAAGATGGCAAGCCAACTGTTTTTCTATTTGTGACGACTTGGTGTGGAGATTGCCACTATATCAAACCGCATTTGCCAGCTATCGAAGAGGCTTTTCCAGATTTCCGTTTTGTGCAACTGGATCGAGATGACTTTATGCCTTTGGCGCAGGAATGGGCTATTTTAGGCATTCCAAGTCTGGTTGTTTTGGAAAATGGTAAGGAAATCGGTCGTTTTGTCGATAAGAATCGCAAGACCAAGGAAGAAATCATGAACTTCTTATCTGGACTGGGTAGATAAATTAGCAGAGAAGCTCTGCCGTTTCCCAAAAGAAAGGAAAGAACATGAAGAAATCACTAGGAAAAATCCTTCTAGCACCTGTGGTGCTGGGATTGAGTTTAAGTTTGGCCCCGCTGGCTCAAGCGGAAATTCAGACGGATGTTATCAATGAAAAATGGGGCAAGCCAACACTGGTCTATGGTGGCGGTTTGTCAGATGCGCAGGCGACAGAGGTTAACAATCTATTTGGTATTTCGGATGTTAATAATGTCAGTCGTCAGGTGGTTGTCGGCACGGATATGGACCAATATTTAGGTACATCTGGAGCGGACACAGCCTCCCTCTATTCATCTGTCTTGGTGCAAAAGCAGGATGCTGGAAAAGGGGTTGTGGTAGATATTAAGACGCCACAGAACATCACCTTGATTACCGAAACGCAGTATGCCAATGCGGCTATTACAGCTGGTGCGACGGATGTCTTGATTGATGTAGCTTCTCCGATTCAGGTAACGGGGGAGTCTGCTTTGACAGGTGTTTACAAGGCTCTTGCGGCCAATGGAGAAACAGTTGATACAGCCCGAACCGAAGTAGCTCAACAGGAGCTAGAGACAGTCAATGAAGTGGCGACGGCTCATACAGGTGACTCCAACTTTGATAGTTCAGCCTTGGATAAGGCGGTAGCGGAAATCAAGACTGCTCTTGCCGACTACAAAAAGTCCAATGGTCAGGTAGCTTCCGAATCAGACATAAACACCATTATCAACGATGTCTTGGCCAATAACGGTTTGGAAAATGTCATCACAGCAGATGAGGTTTCAAAATTAGTTACCTTTGCTAAAGCTTATCAGGAAACCTCTGCCATTGATTCGGCTGAGGTTGCTGCCCAGCTCAACCAGTTCAAGCAACAGGCGGAGCAACAAATTTCAGAAGCCTATAAGAATCTACAAGATTCAGGGATTTTAGAAAAAATCGGTGCCTTTTTTGAAAATCTTTGGAAAGGCTTGACCGGTCTATTTGCATAAAGGAGAAATGAAAAAGAAATGATTTTTACATATAATAAGGAACATGTTGGCGATGTTCTGATGGTGATTGTGGCTGAGGACAAGGGGCAGGCTGTCCAGTTTGAACGTAAGGGTCAAGTGGCGCGTGTTTTCCTAGAAGAAACAGGAAAAACAGTAGCCTGGAATATTTTTGAAGTATCAAGTTTGATTGAGATTATTGGAAATGGTCAGGTTTTCTTGACAGACGAGCAAGTTGCGACCTTGAATGCCGAATTGGCAAAAGCAGGCTTTACTGAAAGCTTGGTTAACGACAATGCTCCAAAGTTCGTAGTCGGTCAGATTGTGGAATTGGTTCCTCATCCAGACAGCGACCACCTCAATATCTGTCAGGTCAATGTCGGTGGCAAAACAGTGCAAATCGTAGCTGGTGCCCCAAATGCTGCCCAAGGTTTGAAAACCATTGTAGCTCTTCCGGGGGCAATGATGCCGAGCGGTAGCCTGATTTTCCCAGGGAAGTTGCGTGGTGAAGATAGCTTTGGTATGATGTGCAGTCCGCGTGAATTGGCTCTGCCAAACGCACCACAAGTCCGTGGTATTATCGAATTAGACGACTCCGCAGTGGTCGGAGAAGCTTTTGATCCAGCTAAACACTGGAAGGGATAGAAAAAGAAGAATTGGTCGATTTTGGCCAATTCTTTTATGCTGTTTCAATTTTTCCTTCAATCGCTTGTTGGAGTTCCTCTGTAAAAACCTGATGTGATTTGAGTTGGAAGTAGAGACTGGACAGGAAATGCTGGAGGTTGAGCCACCGGAAGTAGTCCAGAGGTTCTTGGTTGGGGAAGTCTAGTTCGTTCATCCATTCTGTCAACTCTTGGCTAGTTACTTTTTCATTTAGCAGGAGGTAGACAGGGATTTGTGCCAGACGGATTTCTTCACCAGCGGAGAAAACTTGCTTTTGTTTCTTTAGACAAGTGACAATAGCCTGCCAGACTTCTTCGGTTTTATCATTGGGAAATTGCTCATGACAGCTTGCGGCCAGAAGAAAATCTGCTCCGTGGGCAGCGGTATGGATCCAGCCGAGTTTTTCATCGTAGCCAGACCAGTCATTTTCAATCGTCAAATAATTCAAGGCCTGTTGGAAAAGCAGTTCGCGGTCGTCAGTGCTTAAAAATGCAGAGTACTCAGAATCTTGGTCATTGTCAACAGACAGCAGAAGACAGTAAAGCAAGCAAGTAAAACTTCGTTTTAGTGTGGAGCTTTCTAGGGAAAGGGGATTGGTTTCTTGAGAGAATTGCAGTAGCGACTGTGCTTGTTCTCTTGTAATCAAACCATTTAGAAAGATGTGGCAAAAACTAGTATAAACCAGATCGTCGCGTATAGCAGGATCTGGATGACCGATGTTTTCCAGCAACCAAGCCAGTTCATCATCGGTATATGGTTTAGAGGTTTGCAATTTTTCTATTAATTCTTTCATGATTTTCTTTCTTTTTATGAACTTTCTACGAATACATAAGTAGGAGGATATAAAATGTATAATAAAGTTATTCTAATCGGTCGCTTGACGGCCCAACCTGAACTCACTCAAACCCCTAACGGCAAAAATTTGACTCGCGTAACCGTCGCAGTTAATAGACGATTTAAGACAGAAAATGGCGAACGTGAAGCGGATTTTCTCAATGTTATTTTCTGGGGCAAACTGGCGGAGACACTTGTTTCCTATGGCAGCAAGGGTAGTCTGATTTCTATTGATGGTGAGTTGCGGACCCGTAAATACGAAAAAGATGGCAGCAACCACTATGTGACGGAAATCTTGGGAAATACCTTCCAGTTGCTCGAAAGCCGCGCCCAACGTGCCATGCGAGAAAATAATACTGGCGATGACCTAGCTGACTTGGTTCTGGAAGAGGAAGAATTGCCGTTTTAATATCCGTCCCAAGACCGATGGAGAATGTTGAAAAGTAGGCTATACTATAGTTAATCCTAAATATTTTTCATATCTCCTTAAAAACGCTGACGAAAGTTGGCGTTTTTTGCGATTCATTTTCTATATTTCCACCATTCTACTAGCATAACAATCAGTGACAATAGGAAAACGCCATAAAAGAAAAAGATGATGTAATGAGGGCGGCTAAAGAAAAATATCCAGACTAACCAGAGTAGATAGGCGACGGGGCAAAAAGTCCAGTCTCGCTTCTCAGAGTTCGTGTCAACATCTCAGCGCAGTGGTTGATTGGCAGCTTTGTTCGTGTTTCACACTCCAAATCTGACCTAATCAACTGTGCGGGGGTGGGAAGACGAACTCTTTTTGACCAGTCGAGTTCTTTCCCACTCCCCCAAAAGCCTAATTTACGTTTTAAAAACCACTCAGCAAAACTTTCGTAGTCTGAAAATCGGCTTTCAAGGTAATCTGTTTTTAAATCTCTAAAAAATTTCATGAATACCCCCTAACTTTTTAAAAATAGTATAACATAGTTTACCAATAATGAATAGGTAAAATCTGTCTCATACTTAAGAAGGATTTTCACGAAAAAGGAATAGAATTTTCTTGACTATTTTTGACCAAGTGATACAATAGGAAATGTGAGTTAGCACTCACGAGTGTAGAGTGCTAAAAATACCAGGAGGTAGTAGAATGTTGAAACCATTGGGCGATCGTATCGTCGTAAAAATTGAAGAAAAAGAACAAACAGTTGGTGGCTTTGTCCTAGCAGGTGCAAGTCAAGAAAAGACAAAAGAAGCAAGTGTCCTAGCGATCGGACAAGGGATTCGTACCTTGAATGGTGACTTGGTTGCCCCAGCGGTGGCAGTTGGAGATACCGTTTTGATTGATGCTCACGCAGGATTGGAAGTTAAAGATGGGGACCAAACCGTTCAGATCATTCGTGAAGCAGACATTTTGGCAATTGTAGAATAGAGGTAGGAAAATGGCAAAAGAAATTAAATTTGCAGCAGATGCACGTGAAAGCATGGTCCGTGGTGTCGATATTTTGGCTGATACAGTCAAAGTAACCTTGGGTCCAAAAGGTCGTAATGTTGTCTTGGAAAAAGCTTACGGTTCACCACTCATTACAAATGACGGTGTGACCATTGCTAAAGAAATCGAGTTGGAAGACCATTTTGAAAATATGGGTGCTAAGTTGGTGTCAGAAGTGGCTTCAAAAACCAATGACATCGCAGGTGACGGGACAACAACTGCCACTGTTTTGACTCAGGCTATTGTTCGTGAAGGCTTGAAAAACGTAACCGCAGGTGCCAACCCAATCGGTATCCGTCGTGGGATTGAAGCAGCAGTTGCAACAGCAGTTGAAGCCTTGAAAGCACAAGCAAGTCCTGTATCAAATAAAGCTGAAATTGCTCAAGTTGCAGCCGTGTCTTCACGTTCTGAAAAAGTTGGTGAGTACATTTCAGAAGCTATGGAGCGCGTGGGAACAGACGGCGTTATCACCATTGAAGAATCTCGCGGTATGGAAACAGAATTGGATGTGGTTGAAGGTATGCAATTCGACCGTGGTTATCTGTCACAATACATGGTAACAGATAATGAAAAAATGGTAGCTGAGCTTGAAAATCCATTCATCTTGATTACCGATAAGAAAATTTCTCATATCCAAGATATTTTGCCACTTTTGGAAAGCATTCTCCAAACCAATCGTCCATTGTTGATTATTGCTGACGATGTGGATGGCGAAGCTCTTCCTACACTTGTTCTCAACAAGATTCGTGGTACATTCAACGTTGTTGCTGTTAAGGCGCCAGGATTTGGTGACCGTCGTAAAGCTATGCTGGAAGACATCGCTATCTTGACTGGCGGTACAGTGATTACAGAAGACCTTGGTTTGGACTTGAAAGATGCGACCATTGAAGCACTTGGTCAGGCTGCCAAAGTTGTGGTCGACAAAGATGGTACAACCATTGTTGAAGGTGCTGGAAATCCAGAAGCCATTGCCAACCGTGTCGCTGTTATCAAGTCACAAATTGAGGGAACAACTTCAGAATTTGACCGTGAAAAATTGCAAGAGCGTCTGGCCAAATTATCAGGCGGTGTTGCAGTTATCAAAGTCGGTGCCGCTACGGAGACTGAGTTGAAAGAAATGAAACTCCGTATCGAAGATGCCCTCAACGCAACACGTGCCGCAGTTGAAGAAGGAATCGTTGCCGGTGGTGGTACAGCCCTTGTCAATGTTATCGATAGCGTAGCGAAATTGGAGTTGAAAGGAGACGATGAAACAGGACGTAATATTGTCCTTCGTGCCTTGGAAGAACCAGTTCGTCAGATTGCCTATAACGCAGGTTATGAAGGTTCAGTTATCATTGATAAACTGAAGAATTCAGAACTTGGCACTGGCTTTAACGCAGCGACAGGCGAATGGGTCAACATGATGGATGCAGGTATCATTGACCCTGTTAAAGTAACACGTTCAGCTCTTCAAAATGCGGCTTCCGTAGCCAGCTTGATTTTGACGACAGAAGCAGTCGTTGCCAATAAACCAGAACCAGCCGCTCCAGCTATGCCACAAGGTATGGATGGAATGGGTATGGGCTACTAAGAAATAGCAAAATGACACAGCTGATTGGCTGTGTTTTTTCTTGAAAATTTCAAACATATCTATTTGACAATGGGTTTGGGATGTGGTACTATATTAGACGGTACTTTTTACTTTTGGTCTCTCAAGAGTGTACAGGGACGTGCTGACAAATGTTGCAAAAGTACACACAGATAGGGGTTGTCACCAATGCCCTATCACCAAAAATAAAAAATATATACAGGAGAATGTAGATGCCTACAATTAACCAGTTGGTACGTAAACCACGTAAGTCTAAAGTAGAAAAATCTAAATCACCAGCTTTGAACGTTGGTTACAACAGCCGTAAAAAAGTTCAAACAAACGTTTCATCACCACAAAAACGCGGTGTTGCAACTCGTGTCGGAACAATGACACCTAAAAAACCTAACTCAGCCCTTCGTAAATTTGCTCGTGTACGTTTGAGCAACCTTATCGAGGTTACTGCTTACATCCCAGGTATCGGTCACAACTTGCAAGAGCACAGCGTTGTTCTTCTTCGTGGTGGACGTGTAAAAGACCTTCCAGGGGTACGTTACCATATCGTTCGTGGTGCACTTGATACTGCAGGTGTTAACGATCGTAAGCAAGGCCGTTCTAAATACGGTACTAAACGTCCAAAAGGCTAAGAAAGGGGAAATATAAATGAGTCGTAAAAATCAAGCGCCTAAGCGCGAAGTATTGCCAGATCCATTGTATAACTCAAAATTGGTAACTCGTTTGATTAACCGTGTTATGTTGGACGGTAAACGTGGTACTGCTGCATCAATCGTTTACGGTGCTTTTGATCAAATCAAAGAAGCAACTGGTAACGATGCACTTGAAGTATTTGAAACAGCAATGGAAAACATCATGCCTGTACTTGAAGTACGTGCACGTCGTGTCGGTGGTTCTAACTACCAAGTCCCAGTTGAAGTTCGTCCAGAGCGTCGTACAACACTTGGTCTTCGTTGGTTGGTAACAATCGCTCGTAACCGTGGTGAGCACACTATGATCGATCGCCTTGCGAAAGAAATCATGGATGCTGCAAACAACACAGGTGCAGCTGTTAAGAAACGTGAAGATACTCACAAAATGGCAGAAGCAAACCGCGCATTCGCACACTTCCGCTGGTAAGATTAAGATACCAAGGACGAGCGTACAGGTGAAAAATAGGAAGGTGACGCTGGTTGTTTACAACCAAGGAAGCTTATCTTTTTTCACTGGCAGTACGCCGGCCGGGTTCAATTAGGATGTGAGGACGTTAAGTCAGTTCTACATAAATTAATTGAGATTATGGTACCAACTTATCGTTCAACCATCAAAAATCGGATTGAGGCTTGCCTCATCCACTTCACACCATTAGTAAGAACTTAAGCGGGTGGGATTTGCCCACTCGCTTTTCTTAAAATATGGTATAATCAGAATAGAAAACTAAAAATATAGGAGAACAAACCTCATGGCACGCGAATTTTCATTAGAAAAAACTCGTAATATCGGTATCATGGCGCACGTTGACGCGGGTAAAACAACGACAACTGAGCGTATTCTTTACTACACTGGTAAAATCCACAAAATCGGTGAAACTCACGAAGGTGCATCACAAATGGACTGGATGGAGCAAGAGCAAGAGCGTGGTATCACTATCACATCTGCTGCAACAACAGCTCAATGGAACAACCACCGTGTAAACATCATCGACACACCAGGACACGTGGACTTCACAATCGAAGTACAACGTTCACTTCGCGTTCTTGATGGTGCGGTAACCGTTCTTGACTCACAATCAGGTGTTGAGCCACAAACTGAAACAGTATGGCGTCAAGCAACTGAATACGGTGTTCCACGTATCGTATTCGCTAACAAAATGGATAAAATCGGTGCTGACTTCCTTTACTCAGTAAGCACACTTCACGAGCGTCTTCAAGCAAATGCTCATCCAATCCAATTGCCAATCGGTTCTGAAGATGAGTTCCGTGGTATCATCGACTTGATCAAGATGAAAGCTGAAATCTATACTAACGACCTTGGTACAGATATTCTTGAAGAAGATATTCCAGCTGAATACCTTGAGCAAGCTGAAGAATATCGTGAAAAATTGGTTGAAGCAGTTGCTGAAACTGATGAAGAATTGATGATGAAATACCTTGAAGGTGAAGAAATCACAAACGAAGAATTGAAAGCTGCTATCCGTAAAGCAACTATCAACGTTGAATTCTTCCCAGTATTGTGTGGTTCAGCCTTCAAAAACAAAGGTGTTCAGTTGATGCTTGATGCGGTTATCGACTACCTTCCAAGCCCACTTGACATCCCTGCTATTAAAGGTGTTAATCCAGATACAGATGCTGAAGAAGAGCGTCATGCATCAGATGAAGAGCCATTTGCAGCTCTTGCCTTCAAGATCATGACTGACCCATTCGTAGGTCGTTTGACATTCTTCCGTGTATATTCAGGTGTCCTTAACAGCGGTTCATACGTATTGAACACTTCTAAAGGTAAACGTGAGCGTATCGGACGTATCCTTCAAATGCACGCAAACAGCCGTCAAGAAATTGAAACTGTTTATGCAGGTGACATCGCCGCTGCGGTTGGTTTGAAAGATACTACAACTGGTGACTCATTGACAGATGAAAAAGCAAAAATCATCCTTGAGTCAATCCACGTTCCAGAACCAGTTATCCAATTGATGGTTGAGCCTAAGTCTAAAGCTGACCAAGACAAGATGGGTATTGCCCTTTCTAAATTGGCTGAAGAAGATCCAACATTCCGCGTTGAAACAAACGTTGAAACTGGTGAAACAGTTATCTCTGGTATGGGTGAGTTGCACTTGGATGTCCTTGTTGACCGTATGCGTCGTGAATTCAAGGTTGAAGCAAACGTAGGTGCTCCTCAAGTATCATACCGTGAAACATTCCGCGCTTCTACACAAGCTCGTGGTTTCTTCAAACGCCAGTCTGGTGGTAAAGGTCAATTCGGTGATGTTTGGATTGAATTCACACCAAACGAAGAAGGTAAAGGTTTCGAGTTCGAGAACGCTATCGTCGGTGGTGTGGTTCCACGTGAATTCATCCCAGCGGTTGAAAAAGGTCTCGTAGAATCTATGGCTAACGGTGTTCTTGCTGGTTACCCAATCGTTGACGTTAAAGCGAAGCTTTACGATGGTTCATACCACGATGTCGACTCATCTGAAACAGCCTTCAAAGTGGCAGCGTCTCTTGCCCTTAAAGAAGCAGCTAAATCAGCTCAACCAACTATCCTTGAGCCAATGATGCTTGTAACAATCACTGCACCAGAAGATAACCTTGGTGACGTTATGGGTCACGTTACTGCACGTCGTGGTCGCGTTGATGGTATGGAAGCTCGTGGTAACACACAAATCGTTCGTGCTTATGTGCCACTTGCTGAAATGTTCGGTTACGCAACTGTTCTTCGTTCAGCAACACAAGGTCGCGGTACCTTCATGATGGTATTTGACCACTACGAAGATGTACCAAAATCTGTACAAGATGAAATCATTAAGAAAAACGGTGGCAATGCATAATTGCTAACCCAGGCAGCTTCGGCTGCCTTTTTGCTTGTTTGAGATTCAGTGTGGAATTTCAAGAGAGAAAACTTGTTCTGTCTATCATGTTTGATGTGTTTATGCAGGATTTTTGTCTTTTTATTTTTGCTGGAGAGCTACATCATTTAAGAGGAATGTGGGTATTTATTCTATCTATTTTGCAAGAAAAAAAACGTATATCAATATACATGTATATAAATATTTAAAGTTTCAAAGAAATGTGTTAAAAAACAGACAAAAAACAGATGAAAATAGATTGAAAACGTGTAGCTATAGGCTTTATAAAAATCACCTAAGTTCTGTTTTTTATTGCTTTTTCTCTATATAAACGCTATAATTATTTGGGATATTTAAATTCCTAAAATATTATGAAAAGGGGAAATTTTATGAGAAGTAAAAGGTTCCAAGGACTCGTTGGACTTGCTCTCATTGCAAGTTTGTTGAACCCGTTGCCGTGGTTTAACAATGTAATGTTGATCGGTTCGACGGTAGTCAATGCCAACGATCTTCCACCCGGGGAGACTCCTCCAGGAGAAGATGAAGAACTTCCAGATGCAGAGCAGCTTGCTTTAATTAAAAAGATCTCAGGCTATTTGTCTGAAATAGAAGCTTCGCTTGCAGATGGCGATAAGGATACTGCTGACTATTTGTTTACAGAATCCGATGCTATGGGGGGTTATGCTACTAGTATCGCTGCGGTGAGTAATGTAAAAAACTCCGCAGAAAGAGCAAAACTCCAAGCTCGTATTGAGGCAATCCGCGCTCAATTGAGTGGAACTGTTCAGCCACCATCTCCTGTTATCACAACAGAAGAAGTGACAGAGACGAAAGAAGAGCCGTATGAAACCATTCGGATAAAAGATCCGAACCTTGAAGAAGGTAAGGAAGAAGTTGCGACGCCGGGACAAGTAGGTGTTCGTACAATCGTCTATACTGTGACAAAGACAGATGGAGTAGAAACAGGTCGCGTTGTTAAGAGCGATAGTGTTACAACTCCAGCTGTAAATGAAGTGATTAAGGTTGGTACGAAGAAAACAGTTGTTTCTGTAATTACTCTTGAAGAAGAGACAGAGACCAAAGCAGTTCCTTATGAGACAATTCGTGAGAACGATCCTACCCTTGAAGAAGGTAAGGAAGTTGTATCCGTAGCTGGTAAGGCTGGTGTTCGCACAATTGTCTATACAGTAACGAAGACAGATGGAGTAGAAACAAGTCGTGTTGTTAAGAGCGATAGCATTACAACTCCAGCTGTGAATGAAGTGATTAAGGTTGGTACGAAGAAAGCACCAGTCATCACAACAGAAGAAGTAACGGAGACCAAAGCCGTTCCTTATGAGACAATTCGTGAGAACGATCCTACCCTTGAAGAAGGTAAGGAAGTTGTATCCGTAGCTGGTAAGGCTGGTGTTCGCACAATTGTCTATACAGTAACGAAGACAGATGGAGTAGAAACAAGTCGTGTTGTTAAGAGCGATAGCATTACAACTCCAGCTGTGAATGAAGTGATTAAGGTTGGTACGAAGAAAGCACCAGTCATCACAACAGAAGAAGTAACGGAGACCAAAGCCGTTCCTTATGAGACAGTTCGTGAGAACGATCCTACCCTTGAAGAAGGTAAGGAAGTCGTATCCGTAGCTGGTAAGGCCGGTGTTCGTACAATCGTCTATACTGTGACGAAGACAGATGGAGTAGAAACAAGTCGTGTTGTTAAGAGCGATAGCGTGACAACTCCAGCTGTGAATGAAGTGATTAAGGTTGGTACGAAGAAAGCACCAGTCATCACAACAGAAGAAGTAACGGAGACCAAAGCCGTTCCTTATGAGACAGTTCGTGAGAACGATCCTACCCTTGAAGAAGGTAAGGAAGTCGTATCCGTAGCTGGTAAGGCTGGTGTTCGTACAATCGTCTATACCGTAACGAAGACAGATGGAGTAGAAACAAGTCGTGTTGTTAAGAGCGATAGCGTGACAACTCCAGCTGTAAATGAAGTGATTAAAGTTGGTACGAAGAAAGCGCCAGTCATCACAACAGAAGAAGTAACGGAGACCAAAGCCGTTCCTTATGAGACAGTTCGTGAGAACGATCCTACCCTTGAAGAAGGTAAGGAAGTCGTATCCGTAGCTGGTAAGGCCGGTGTTCGTACAATCGTCTATACTGTGACGAAGACAGATGGAGTAGAAACAAGTCGTGTTGTTAAGAGCGATAGCGTGACAACTCCAGCTGTGAACGAAGTGATCAAGGTTGGTACGAAGAAAGCCCCAGTCATCACAACAGAAGAAGTAACGGAGACAGAAGCTGTTGCTTATGAGACAGTTCGCGAGAACGACCCTACTCTTGAAGAAGGTAAGGAAGTCGTATCCGTAGCTGGTAAGGCTGGTGTTCGTACAATCGTCTATACCGTAACGAAGACAGATGGAGTAGAAACAGGTCGTGAAGTTAAGAGCGACACTATTACAACTCCAGCTGTGAACGAAGTGATCAAGGTTGGTACGAAGAAAGCCCCAGTCATCACAACAGAAGAAGTAACGGAGACAGAAGCTGTTGCTTATGAGACAGTTCGTGAAGACGATCCTACTCTTGAAGAAGGTAAGGAAGTCGTATCCGTAGCTGGTAAGGCTGGTGTTCGTACAATCGTCTATACAGTAACGAAGACAGATGGAGTGGAAACAGGTCGTGAAGTTAAGAGCGACACTATTACAACTCCAGCTGTGAACGAAGTGATCAAGGTTGGTACGAAGAAAGCCCCAGTCATCACAACAGAAGAAGTAACGGAGACAGAAGCTGTTGCTTATGAGACAGTTCGTGAGAACGATCCTACCCTTGAAGAAGGTAAGGAAGTTGTATCCGCAGCTGGTAAGGCTGGTGTTCGTACAATCGTCTATACCGTAACGAAGACAGATGGAGTAGAAACAGGTCGTGAAGTTAAGAGCGATAGCGTGACAACTCCAGCTGTGAATGAAGTGATTAAGGTTGGTACGAAGAAAGTAGCTCCTTCAATCAAGAACGATGTTCAAAAAAATGAGGAAACGGTAACCAAACCTCAAACCTCACAAAATGATAAAAATAAAACGGTGCTTCCAGAAACGGGAGAGCGAGTGTCTACATCTATTTGGATGACATTTGTTGGTTTCGTTATGATGGGGGTGGCATTTATTAAAAAACGCAAACAACAATAATACGATTGTTGGTGAGCGTAGGGGGATTTATCTAGAAAGGAACTTTTAATAGTTATGAAAAAGTATCGAAGGCTGAGACATCTGTTTATGATGTTCTCAGTGTTGCTATCACAACTAGGTATGCTTATAACTTCCGTCCCGAATATCCAGGCCGCCGACTTAGGTTCAACGACCACAGATGGAGTAACCACAACCGTCTCGCAAAAAGGTTGTGCGATTAAGATTGAAACAAAGCAAGAAGTGAACTGGGGATTACCACGTCAGCCAATTGACTTGGTAATCTTGCAGGATGCGAGTGGATCTTTTAAAAATACTATCGGTAGTGTGCAATCTGCTCTACGAACGCTGACAACAGCGGTAGATGCTAATGCATATGATGAAAAAAATCCACGACTTGTTTTCACGGGAGATGAGAAAACAACAGACCGTGTAATGGTTGCGACTTTCCAAGGTTTGGATGGAATACAGTACTATGATAATGCTACGTTTTATAATAGTGGTGCAATCTATAGTACAGGACCAGATACCAATTATACTTCGTATAATCAAATGGGGAATGCTGGTACAACTTATTCATACAAATCGACGAATGGTTTGCTGACTAATTCAAATCAGGTCCATAATTTCATTAATAGTATCGCTGTTGGAGGAGGAACTCCGACGGTTCCGGCTATTGATGACGTACTTAATAGCTATAATCAGATTAAAAATTCCGGCGGAGGAATGGCAAACAATAGGAAAACAGTATTCCTTTTGGTGACTGATGGTGTAGCTAACGGGTACCGTGCAGCTGATGGTCGCGTATATATCCAAGAAAGTTTTAACAGAACATTTGCACTTCAAAAAAGTTGGGGTACAAGTTCATGGCCAGAGGCCTCTCAAAACTACCTTGCTCGTGCGGCTGAGTTGACCCAAGCGGGTGACAGGATCAAGAAAGCAATTGGTGACGACGGAACAGTTGTTGTTGGTTTCTGGGAGGATGTTCCAACCTTTGAGACGCTAACAGGTTACGGTTCTGCATATCGAGATGGTACAGCATATGAAAGGGCAGGAATTAATGTCGGTACTGATAAACGGTCAGTACAGGAAGTTTTCCATGCTGCTTTGCAATCAGTAGCCTCTCCTGATAAAACTATTAACGGCAATCCGGTATCTTTTTATGTCAATGAGCAAACAGATGCAAATCGTTTTGCTGAAAACATTTTAAAAGCCGTTACATCTGCAATGATTAAAGAAAATATTGTTGGTGACTTTACGGTTACGGATGGTTATAAAGTTAATAGTGTTACTATCAATGGCAAGAAGGTTGTTGAGACAGTAACGAACGAGAACACAGAAATTCAAGGTTCTGTTACCCAAGAAGGGACTAAAGTAACGATTTCTGTACCAGACAGCGTCTTTAATCCTGGTAAAAACTCGTTTGAATACGACTTGACGAAGACAGCGGCAGAAGATGCGGCTCTATCAGAAGATGAGGAAACAGATCCTGCCGATGGCTACCAACCAGAAACTAAGACCGAAACAGTCGGTCAGTTGACTGGACGCTTTAAGGTTGGTGAATACGTAAGTGATTTGATTGGTTCTAAGGATCCAACCACTGTTCAAGTTACTGACTTGAAATACTGTTACCCAAGTGCAACGAAATCTATCACAGATGCGGATCAATCTAATGATACAGGTCAGTTGGATGATCCAGTTGTAAAAGGTAAAAAGTCATACGCTGCTAATTTGAGTACATTTAGCGAAGGCTTTACGTACCAAGTTCTTTATCGCATGAATAATGCGCCATTGAACTTCGAAGCAAATCCTATGTTGATCGACAAGCTAGACTATCGTTTAGAGTATGTCGATGCTTATGTGACAGGTCAAGATGGCCAACGTCTAAATAATTTCAAGATTCGAACGACCACAGGGAACGACGCCCTAGGTAATCAACGAACGATTGTTGTTGCGGATATTCCGGAAGCGCCTGGAACACAGACTCAGTATGTGGATGAAGGTAAGTATGGAGCTCACAAATTCAAGCAATATACTCTCCATGTGAAGGTGCGTATTAAGGATCAATATTCGAATGCGAACAATCCGGTTGTTTATCGTCAAATTTTACAAGAGAATGATGGTTTGGGTATCCTAAACCAAGCAAACATTGTATGGAACGGTAAGACAAATAATCCGGAAGATGAGGAAGCTAAGACACGTCGTTCAAATACTGTTTATGTTAAACCTCCTGTGGAAACAGACATCAAAAAAGATGTTCAAAGTGTTCCAAATAAGGAAGCAGGTTATAAACCTGGAAACTCGCAAGAGTATCTAGAAAATAGGTCGCAAGAATTCTACTACAATGTGGAGTCTTCATGGCCAGGTTTGTTTGATACCTACTCTATTTCAGACACCCTAGTTCCTGAGCTAGAGGTTATCTCGGCAGAGGTATTTATTAACGATGTACAAAATGCTACGTTAACTAACAAATTAACAATTGATGCTAACAAGCAGTCCGTTGCTTTGAACTTGGTTAAAGCAGATATCACTAATGCGTTGAATATCCAAATTCGCCGTGCAACAAATAACTACACTCAACCAGCTGTGGTTAGAATTGGAATCAAGGCAAAAATTCGAGATAATGCGAATTTAGCTAAGTATGTTGTGAATGGCGAAATCAAGGTTCCTAACGAAGCACAAGTAGTGCTGAACGGGAAACCGCAAAAGTCTAATATTGTATATGTGACTCCAAAAGAGCCAGGAATCAGCAAGAAAATCAACGATGCGAAGGATGAACACAACGTTCTCCAAGAGAGTGAAGATTTCACGTTTGATATTAAGACAAAATTGCCTGATGATATCAGCGCTTATAAGTCATACAAGATTGTTGACGTCTTGGATGAACGTCTTGAGCTTAAAGATGGAGCACAACCATTTGTCAATGCAGAATTAAGTCAACATTTTGATGTAAGTTACGATGCGGTTACACGTACTGTAACAGCAGCAATCAAACCGGGTAGTTTTGCATTATTATCTGGAGGCGAGACAGTTCATTTAACGATTCCTGCTAAAGTGAAATCTGGTACAGCCTTTGCACAGATTCCTAATGAGGCAAAAGTCTACTACCGCGATCCGTCTAGCACAGGTGAAAAAGAAACTCCGCCGACTCCACCAGTTATTGTTACTCCACCACCACTTATTGAAAAACAAGTCAATGGGAAACAACACGCTGACTTAACGAAGCGTGATGAGGTGTTCGAATACACAATCAAATCAACGGTTCCTAAAGGTGCCGACACGTTTGAAATCACTGATGAGTTGGATGAGGCACTTGAATTTGCAGGAAACCAAGGTGATGTAGTTGTTAAAATTGCAGATACAGTGGTTACAGATGCAGTTGAAGTATCAGCTGTCGGACGTAATTTAGGCATTAAGTTCACGAAAGAACAACTTACAAATGATGCAGGTAAGCCAATAGTTGTTACCTTTAATGCTAAGATTAGAGGAGATGCAAACCTGTCAGCAGATAAGTATGTTCAAACTGGAACAACACTTATTCCGAATACAGCTAAGTATATTCTGAACAATAATCCTAAAGAATCTAATGAAGTAACCGTCACTCCACCAACTCCACCAACACCGACAGTAGATAAGAAGGTTAACGGTCAAGCTCATGAGAACTTGACAAACCGTGACCAAACGTTTGAATACAGCATTTCTACTCAGGTTCCAACTGATGCGAAGAAATTCGAAATCACTGACGAACTGAAGGATGTTCTAGAGTTTGCGGGAGCAGATGGTAAGGGCGAAGTCGTTGTTAAGATTGGTGATAAAGATGTCACACAGGAAACAACTGTGAAGACAGAAAACCAAAACTTGACGATCAACTTGACGTCAGATCAACTTTCTAAACTTCAAGGTCAGGCAGTCGTGGTGACATTTAAAGCTAAGATTCGCGCTAATGTCAACTTGTCAGACTACATTACAGATGGAGCAGTCAAAGTTCCTAACGTTGCGAATATTACGGTTGATAATAAACCAAAAGTAACGTCAGAACCAGTTACAGTGACTCCACCGACACCAACTGACCCAACAGTAGATAAGTTGGTTAACAATCAAGTCCACGCAGATCTTCCACAACGTGATGAAGTGTTTGAGTACACTATCAATACCCAAGTTCCAACCGATGCGAAAAGCTTCGAAATCACTGATGAACTCAAAGATGTTCTAGAGTTTGCCGGTGCAGATGGTAAGGGCGACGTCGTTGTTAAGATCGGTGATAAGGACGTAACGAAAGAAAGCACTGTTACTGTAGCAGGTCAACAATTAAGTGTTCAATTGAGTGCTACTCACTTGAAAGATGATGCCGGTAAGGCTGTTGTTGTAACCTTCAAATCTAAGATTCGTGCTAATGTCAACTTGACAGGCTACTTGGAAGAAGGAAGCAACACGATTAAGATTCCAAACACGGCAAGCATCAGTGTTGATCACAAACCTAAGGTTGATTCAAAACCAGTCACAGTAACCCCACCAACTCCAAACAATCCAACAATTGTTAAGGAAGTTAATAAGAAACAACATGAAGATTTGACTAATCGTGAGGATGTGTTTGAGTATACTATTCAAACTCAGGTTCCAACCGATGCGAAAAGCTTCGAAATCACCGATGAACTTGTGGAAGTTCTAGAGTTCGCCGGTGCAGAAGGCAAGGGAGATGTAGTAGTAACTATTGGTGATACTACGGTGACCGATGCTGTAACGATCGCTACTTCAGGTCAAAACTTGAGTGTTAAATTGTCACCAGAACAGCTGCAGAAAGATAGTGGTAAAGCAGTTGTTGTAACCTTCAAAGCTAAGATTCGTGCGAACGCTAACTTATCAGGCTACTTGAATGCGGATGACAATACTACGAAGATTCCAAATACGGCAAGCTTCACAATTGATAACAAGCCGAAGGAAAATTCAAATCCAGTAACCGTCACTCCACCAACTCCACCAACACCGACAGTAGATAAGAAGGTTAACGGTAAAGCTCATGAGAACTTGACAAACCGTGACCAAACGTTTGAATACAGCATTTCTACTCAGGTTCCAACTGATGCGAAGAAATTCGAAATCACTGACGAACTGAAGGATGTTCTAGAGTTTGCGGGAGCAGATGGTAAGGGCGAAGTCGTTGTTAAGATTGGTGATAAAGATGTCACACAGGAAACAACTGTGAAGACAGAAAACCAAAACTTGACGATCAACTTGACGTCAGATCAACTTTCTAAACTTCAAGGTCAGGCAGTCGTGGTGACATTTAAAGCTAAGATTCGCGCTAATGTCAACTTGTCAGACTACATTACAGATGGAGCAGTCAAAGTTCCTAACGTTGCGAATATTACGGTTGATAATAAACCAAAAGTAACGTCAGAACCAGTCACAGTGACTCCACCAAGTCCAGAGAATCCACCGATTGTCAAGGACGTAAATGGAGCGGACCGTGCGGACTTGGCAACACGTGAAGAAAGCTTCACCTACCATATCACCAGTGCGGTACCAACTGATGCGACAGCCTTTGAGATCAGCGATACCCTCGTAGATGTCTTAGAGTTTGATGGCGAAAAAGGTGGCGCAACTGTCACAATCGATGGCAAGGACGCAAGTGCCGACGCAACGATTGCGGTTCAAGACCAACGCTTGACAGTCACCCTTTCAGAAGCACAAGTGAAAGCTAACGGCGGTAAAGAAGTCGTAGTGACATTTAATGCTAAGATTCGTCCAGGTGCGAACCTCTCAGCCTATAAGGTAGACGGCAAGACCGAGATTCCGAATACGGCCGAGTATGTGATCAATAACAACCCAGAGACGAAGAAGAAATCAAATGAAGTACCAGTCACTCCACCAAGTCCAGAGAATCCACCGATTGTCAAGGATGTAAATGGAGCGGACCGTGCGGACTTGGCAACACGTGAAGAAAGCTTCACCTACCA
>NZ_JAIJZO010000017.1:0-49580 GCF_019754115.1 Streptococcus sp. 2018110
GAACAAACTATCACATACGAGTACAAAGAAAAAGTTGAAACGCCAGTCGTTAAGACAGGTTCAGTCGTAGCTCGTTACGTTATCGAAGGTACAGAAACTGAAATCGCAGACGATAAGACAGTCAAGCCAACCGATACACCAGTCGATGAGCCATACGGTGATACTCCACCAGCTACTATCACAAAAGATGGTAAGACTTACGAACTTGTTCGTACACGTACAAATGAAGGTGATGCCCCAAGCAACGGTACAGTTGTAGAAGGTGAACAAACTATCACATACGAGTACAAAGAGAAAGTCGAAACACCAGTTGTTAAGACAGGTTCAGTCGTAGCTCGTTACGTTATCGAAGGTACAGAAACTGAAATCGCAGACGATAAGACAGTTAAACCAACCGATACCCCAGTCGATGAAGTCTATGGTGACACCCCACCAGCTACTATCACAAAAGATGGTAAGACTTACGAGCTTGTTCGTACACGTACAAACGAAGGTGACGCCCCAGAAAACGGTGTTGTTAAAGAAGGCGAACAAACCATCACATACGAGTACAAAGAAAAAGTTGAAACACCAGTTGTTAAGACAGGTTCAGTCGTAGCTCGTTACGTTATCGAAGGCACAGAAACTGAAATCGCAGACGATAAGACAGTTAAACCAACCGATACCCCAGTCGATGAAGTTTATGGTGACACACCTCCAACTACAATCGAAAAAGATGGTAAGACCTATGAACTTGTTCGTACACGTACAAATGAAGGTGACGCCCCAAGCAACGGTACAGTTGTAGAAGGCGAACAAACCATCACATACGAGTACAAAGAAAAAGAAGAAACACCAGTCGTTAAGACAGGTTCAGTAGTAGCTCGTTATGTTATCGAAGGTACAGAAACTGAAATCGCAGATGATAAGACAGTTAAACCAACCGATACCCCAGTCGATGAAGTTTATGGTGACACACCTCCAACTACAATTTCATTTGGTGGTAAGACTTATACACTTGTACGCACTCGTACAAATGAAGGTGATGCCCCAAGCAACGGTACAGTTGTAGAAGGTGAACAAACTATCACTTACGAGTACAAAGAAGTTGTTGATACACCAGATCCAGTTGAGAAGAAAACAGGTAGCGTCCTTGTTCGTCACATCACTGATAAAGGTGAGGTTCTTGCAGATACAACTGATGTCGTTCGTGACGGTGAGGTAGGTTCAACCTATGAAACAACAGTTGGTAACTTCGAAGGCTATACATTTGTTAAAGTTGATGAAACAGGTGCTACACCAACAGGTGAAGTTGAAGAAGGTGAGAAGACTGTAGTTTACATCTACACTAAAGTTGAAACACCAGTTGCTAAGACAGGTAGCGTCCTTGTTCGCCACATCACTGATAAAGGTGAGGTTCTTGCGGATACAACTGATGTCGTTCGTGACGGTGAAGTAGGTTCAACCTATGAAACAACAGTTGGTAACTTCGAAGGCTACACATTTGTTAAAGTTGATGAAACAGGCGCAACACCAACAGGTGAAGTTGAAGAAGGTGAGAAGACTGTAGTTTACATCTACACTAAAGTTGAAACGCCAGTCGTTAAGACAGGTTCAGTCGTAGCTCGTTACGTTATCGAAGGTACAGAGACTGAAATCGCAGACGATAAGACAGTTAAACCAACCGATACACCGATCGATGAAGTCTATGGTGACACCCCACCAGCTACTATCACAAAAGATGGTAAGACTTACGAACTTGTTCGTACACGTACAAACGAAGATGACGCCCCAGAAAACGGTGTTGTTAAAGAAGGCGAACAAACCATCACATACGAGTACAAAGAAAAAGTTGAAACACCAGTTGTTCCACCAGTTGTTGAAAAACAAGGTAAAGTAATTGTTCATTATGTTGATGAAAATGGTAATGTTATCAAGACACCAGTAGTTGATACTGAGAACGGTACAGTGGGCGGAGACTACGATACTTCAGACAATCGTCCAAAAGTGATTGTATTCAATGGAAAACGTTACATTCTTGTAGAATCTCGTATTCCAAATAATGCAAAAGGTAAAGTAGTTGAAGGTGAAACTCATGTAACTTACGTTTATAAGCAAGAAAATGAGGAGCCAACAACGCCTACAACACCGAACCAACCAACAACTCCGTCAACTACACCGGTGACTGAGACAACAAAAGTAACACCTAAGACAAGTGCAATCTTGCCAGAAACAGGTGAAAGCACATCTGCACTTGCATTGGTAGGTTTAGCTTTGTTGGGTACAGTTGCAGTGGCGTCCCGTCGTCGCAAAGAAAAATAATAGGCTTTAGTTAGTAGCCTAAAGAGAAAAATCAGAAGTTCAGTTGAACAGTTTCCTGTCAAGTGAATAATGAAATAGCAAAAGATTAGGCGACGGCCTTGTTCCTCATTTCAAGAGGGGCAAGGCCGTTGTTTCTATTTTTAAACCGTTGAAGAGTGAATAAATGGATGTTAGGTATCAATATCTGAAAATAGTTCCTTGAGGTTTTATGTTTTGTCAAATTATAGTACTTCAGTTTAAAGTGAGTGGGAAAGACTTCCATGATGCCCTGCCCTCACCCGCAGAATAATGAAAATGAACATAGAGTCCTCGCTAGGTATATAATCTTAGTGAGGACTTTGTGGTTGACGAGTTAATGATGTTATTCATCGAAAGAAAAAAGTGCCCCACTCTACTGACGAGCACCCCAAAATATTGTGATAGGCATGAGTATAAAAATAGGATTAGAACAGAACTCGGTAGATAAGCTCTCATATTTTTTAGATGGAGGGAATTGTCATGGATGTTCTCTATCAATCTTGTGCAGGTATTATCCACCAAGCCAATATTATCGTCTGTATGCTACACAGACCACTCACCTCAACTTGTCCAAAGTGTGAGATTGCTACATTTGACACAACAACTAAAGCTCTACGTGCTGGCCATGATTTTCTCAGTCAATTTCATGTGGAAGCTGTTGGTATGGAAAGCATAGCTGCCTATTGGCGACCTGTCTGACCTGCTCTATGTGATAATACTTGCTCAATCAATAGCTGGCCAACAGGAGCTTTGCAGGCTATGTCCAGCAGGAACTCTACTCGGCCATCCCAAGCGGCTTCTTCTTGGTAGAAGACATTGCCCACCGACTTGGTGTCAGCGTGCGGACCCTGCAACGCAACCTATCGGCTGAAAATACCAGCTTCAAACAGGAACTGCAAGCCGTTCAAAAGGCCATGACCTTCTCCTATCTCAAGATGAAATTACCAGCAGAGGAGATTTCCAGTCTGATTGGCTACAGCGAGGTCAACGCCTTCAGCCGTGCCTTCAAAAAATGGACAGGCATGACTGTGACCGACTGCAAGAAGCAACAAGGACTATAAACACGTATGTTGGAGGTAGAAACTAGATGATTTCTACCTTTTTCTGCATATTTATGATAAAATAAATGAAAATTTAGAAGAGGTGTTCAGATGAAAGCTATTGTTACAGTTGTCGGTAAGGACAAGTCAGGAATCGTGGCGGGTGTTGCGACTAAGATTGCGGAATTGGGTTTGAATATTGATGATATTTCTCAGACAGTTTTGGATGAGTATTTTACCATGATGGCGGTGGTGTCATCAGATGAGAAGCAAGATTTCACGCAACTTCGTTCAGAATTGGATGCCTTTGGTCAATCCTTGAACGTGAAAATCAACATTCAAAGTGCGGCGATTTTTGATGCTATGCACAACTTGTAAGGAGAGCAATCATGGACATTAGACAGGTTAGAGAAACCATTGAGATGATTGAGGAGCAGCACTTCGACATTCGGACCATTACCATGGGGATTTCCCTCTTGGACTGTATCGACTCGGACATTGATAAGGCTGCGGAGAAAGTTTATACTAAAATCGTGACCAAGGCCAAGAACTTGGTAGCGGTCGGTGATGAGATTGCGGCGGAGCTGGGAATTCCCATTGTCAACAAGCGGGTGTCGGTAACGCCTATTGCTTTGATTGGTGCGGCGACGGATGCCACGGATTATCTTCCCCTGGCTCATGCCTTGGACAAGGCGGCTCATGAGATCGGCATCGATTTTATCGGAGGTTTTTCAGCTCTGGTTCAAAAGGGCTACCAAAAAGGGGATGAAATCCTCATCAACTCTATACCGCAGGCATTGGCCCAAACGACAAAAGTCTGCTCGTCGGTCAACATCGGCTCGACCAAGACGGGTATCAACATGACGGCTGTGCGGGATATGGGGCGGATCATCAAGGAGACGGCGGAGGCTTCTGATATGGGGGCGGCCAAGCTGGTGGTCTTTGCCAATGCGGTTGAGGACAATCCTTTCATGGCGGGTGCCTTCCATGGTGTCGGCGAGGCGGATGTGGTTATCAATGTCGGCGTGTCTGGGCCTGGTGTGGTCAAGCGTGCTCTTGAAAAAGTGCGTGGCGAGAGCTTTGATGTGGTGGCAGAAACCGTCAAAAAGACGGCCTTCAAGATTACCCGTATCGGTCAGTTGGTCGGCAATATGGCCAGCGAACGCCTGGGTGTTAAGTTCGGTATCGTGGACCTGTCCCTTGCTCCGACGCCAGCTGTTGGGGACTCAGTGGCTCGGGTGTTGGAGGAAATGGGCTTAGAAACCGTAGGTACGCACGGAACGACTGCTGCCCTAGCTTTGCTCAATGACGCAGTCAAAAAGGGTGGGGTCATGGCCTGCAACCAAGTAGGTGGTTTGTCAGGTGCCTTTATCCCTGTGTCTGAAGACGAGGGCATGATTGCGGCGGTACAAAATGGCTCGCTTAACCTTGAAAAATTGGAAGCTATGACGGCTATCTGTTCAGTTGGTTTGGACATGATTGCCATTCCAGAAACAACGCCAGCTGAAACCATTGCAGCTATGATTGCGGATGAGGCGGCTATTGGAGTTATCAACCAGAAAACCACTGCGGTCCGTATTATTCCACTTGGAAAAGAAGGAGACATGATTGAATTTGGCGGCCTTCTGGGAACAGCCCCTGTTATGAAGGTCAATCAAGCTTCGTCTGTGGACTTTATCAACCGTGGTGGACAAATTCCAGCACCGATTCATAGTTTTAAGAACTAAAAACGTAAACCGATTGCGACAAGCAGTCGGTTTTTTGCTATACTAATAGTAAGAAAATACAAGGAGAATGCTATGGCAGACGTAAGATTATATATTTCTCGACATGGGAAAACCATGTTTAATACCATCGGGCGCGTGCAGGGTTGGTGTGATACACCGCTGACCAAGGCTGGTGAGGAAGGGATCCGTGAATTGGGCTTGGGGCTCAAGGATGCGGGTCTTGATTTTAAACTAGCCGTATCCAGTGACCTGGGGCGGACCGTTCAGACCATGACCATTGCCCAGTGTGAGTTGGGAATTTTAGGAAAAATCCCATATTACCAAGACAAGCGTATCCGTGAATGGTGCTTTGGTAGTTTCGAAGGTATGTATGATGCCGAGCTTTTCCAAGGTGTTCTGCCTCGTTTGAAAGGGACAGTTGATGCGACAGGCATGTCCTTTGCGGAAATCGCAGCAGGTATCCAAGAAGCAGATACAGCTGGCTGGGCGGAATCTTGGGAAGTCTTGAGCAATCGTATTTTGACAGGCTTTGAGGCTATCGCCCAAGACTTGGAAAAGCAGGGCGGCGGCAATGCTCTTGTGGTCAGCCACGGCATGACCATCGCAACCCTGGCCCATCTATTGGAGCCAGAGCGTGGTGCCAATGTCTTCCTGGACAACGGCTCAATCACCGTCCTCAAATACGAAAAAGGCAAGCTTTTAATTGAAGCAGTTGGGGATTTGTCCTACCGCAAACGTGGGGCAGAATTGATTGCTCAAGGGGAATAAGATATAAAATCAGGGATTTTTCTCTGATTTTTTTCTTGACATCCACCATTCTAGGTCTTCAGACTGATTTTTAGCACTCTAGGTAAAAGAGTGCTAATTTTTTGTTTTTTTCTCTTGACAATCCATTTTTTCAGCGTATAATGGGAGTATAAAGTTTAGCACTCGTCGTTATAGAGTGCTAAAAATATAAAAATCAACACTGTTCATGAAAGGAGCGGAGATGATTACCCAACGTCAAAATGATATTTTGAATCTGATTGTTGAATTGTTTACGCGCCATCATGAGCCGGTTGGTTCTAAGGCCTTGCAGGAGATGATTGCTTCTAGTTCGGCTACCATTCGCAATGATATGGCTAAGCTAGAGCAACTGGGCTTGCTAGAAAAAGCTCATACTTCAAGCGGTCGGATGCCCAGTCGGGCTGGTTTTCAATACTTTGTCAACCACTCGCTCAACTTGGAACACATCAATGAAGAAGATGTTTATCAGGTAGTCAAGGCCTTCGATTTTGAAGCCTTCAAGCTGGAAGACATCTTGGAGCGAGCCAGTACAGTCCTAGCGGATTTGACAGGCTACACTTCGGTCATCTTAGATGTGGAGCCGACCAGTCAGCAGTTGACTTCCTTTGACATTGTGCAGCTCAGTAGCCACGATGCCTTGGCAGTCTTGACCTTGGATCAGTCCAAACCTGTTACCGTCCAGTTTGCCATTCCCAAGAACTTTTTGACCAGGGACTTGGAAGTGCTCAAACGCCTGGTGGATGAACGCTTCGTTGACCAGACGGTCTTGGCAATCCACTACAAGTTGCGGACGGAGATTCCCCAGGTGGTGCAGCGTTACTTTACCACGACGGACAATGTCTTGGATCTGATGGACTATATTTTTTCCAATCTCTTCCAAGAATCAGTCTTTATCAGTGGAAAGGTTGCTTCGCTGACCTATGGCAATCTCGCCACCTATCAGCTCTTGGATAGCCCACAGCTATTAGCCCCAGAGTTGCGGCAAGGCTTGGCGCCGAACCAGCAGACCAGCATTTCTGTGGCGGAACATAGGGATCCTGCCCTAGCGGATGTGACAGTCATTCATCATCGCTTTCCAATCCCCTATCGGGGCATGGCCCAGATGAGTTTGCTTGGTCCTGTTGACATGGACTATCGTAGGCAGATGAGCTTAATCAACATCATCAGTCGCGTCCTATTTATGAAATTAACCGATTACTACCGATACTTAAGTAGCAATCACTATGAAGTCAATTAGAAGGAGAATGCTTTGTCAGAAGAAATCAAAAACGAAGAAATCGTAGAAGAGGTTGAGACAACAGAAGAAGTTGTCGAAGCTCCTGAAAAATCAGAATTGGATTTGGCAAATGAGCGTGCCGAGGAATTTGAAAACAAGTACCTCCGTGCCCATGCTGAAATGCAAAATATCCAACGCCGTGCCAATGAGGAACGCCAGACCATTCAGCGTTACCGTTCGCAAGACTTGGCCAAGAAAATCTTGCCGAGCTTGGATGACTTGGAACGTGCCCTTCAAGTCGAAGGCCTGACAGAAGATGTCAAAAAAGGCTTGGAAATGGTACAGGAAAGTTTGATTCAAGCCCTCAAAGAAGAAGGGGTGGAAGAAGTCGCAACAGATGTCTTTGACCCAAATCTTCACATGGCTATTCAAACTGTTCCAGCCACAGACGACTGCCCAGCAGAACACATCGCACAAGTCTTCCAAAAAGGCTACAAGTTGCATGAACGCTTGCTGAGACCGGCTATGGTAGTCGTATCAGAATAACTTAGTCTTCCAGTTTATCTTTTATTACTTCGTTAACCCGCCTTGCCGTACTCCAGTACTGTCTTCGGCAGTAGTACGAATTTCATTCGTTTATTCCCCACCTTTAACAGTCTATTCAAAGACTGTTAAAGCTAATAATAAAAGTAAACTGAAATACTAAGGTCGCTCTGCTATTTTCCAAAAAAGAAAACCTGACCGAAATGTCGTTAAACTACTTGAAAAGAAAGTAAATTAAAAAGAGGTAAAACATATGTCTAAAATTATCGGTATTGACTTAGGTACAACAAACTCAGCAGTTGCAGTTCTTGAAGGAACTGAATCAAAAATCATCGCAAACCCAGAAGGAAACCGCACAACTCCGTCTGTTGTGTCTTTCAAAAATGGTGAAATCATCGTTGGTGATGCGGCAAAACGCCAAGCAGTAACCAACCCAGATACTATCATCTCTATCAAATCAAAAATGGGAACTTCTGAAAAAGTTTCAGCAAACGGCAAAGAATACACTCCACAAGAAATCTCAGCAATGATTCTTCAATACTTGAAAGGCTACGCTGAAGAATACCTTGGTGAAAAAGTAACCAAAGCGGTTATCACTGTTCCAGCTTACTTCAACGATGCCCAACGTCAAGCAACAAAAGATGCTGGTAAAATCGCAGGTCTGGAAGTAGAACGTATCGTCAACGAGCCAACTGCAGCAGCCCTTGCTTACGGTTTGGATAAGACTGACAAAGACGAGAAAATATTGGTATTCGACCTTGGTGGTGGTACTTTCGACGTATCTATCCTTGAACTCGGTGACGGTGTCTTTGACGTACTTGCAACAGCAGGTGACAATAAGCTCGGTGGTGACGATTTTGACCAAAAGATTATCGACCACATGGTAGCTGAATTTAAGAAAGAAAACGGCATCGACTTGTCAGCTGACAAAATGGCTCTTCAACGTTTGAAAGATGCGGCTGAAAAAGCGAAAAAAGACCTTTCAGGTGTAACATCAACTCAAATCAGCTTGCCGTTCATCACTGCAGGTGCAGCAGGTCCGCTTCACTTGGAAATGACATTGACACGTGCAAAATTTGACGAATTGACTTACGACCTTGTAGAACGTACAAAAGTTCCTGTTCGTCAAGCTCTTTCAGATGCAGGTCTCAGCTTGTCAGAAATTGACGAAGTCATCCTTGTCGGTGGATCAACTCGTATCCCAGCCGTTGTGGAAGCTGTAAAAGCTGAAACTGGTAAAGAGCCAAACAAATCTGTAAACCCTGACGAAGTTGTTGCTATGGGTGCGGCTATCCAAGGTGGTGTTATTACTGGTGATGTGAAAGACGTTGTTCTCCTCGACGTAACACCATTGTCACTTGGTATTGAAACAATGGGTGGTGTATTTACAAAACTCATCGACCGCAACACAACCATCCCAACTTCTAAGTCACAAGTCTTCTCAACTGCGGCAGACAACCAGCCAGCTGTTGATATCCACGTGCTTCAAGGTGAGCGTCCAATGGCAGCAGACAACAAGACTCTTGGTCGTTTCCAATTGACAGATATCCCTGCGGCACCTCGTGGTATCCCACAAATCGAAGTAACATTTGACATCGACAAGAACGGTATCGTTTCTGTAAAAGCTAAAGACCTTGGTACGCAAAAAGAGCAAACTATCGTTATCCAGTCTAACTCAGGTTTGACAGATGAAGAAATCGACCGCATGATGAAAGATGCAGAAGCAAACGCGGAAGCAGATAAGAAACGTAAGGAAGAAGTGGACCTCCGTAACGATGTTGACCAAGCAATCTTTGCGACTGAGAAAACCCTTAAAGAAACAGAAGGCAAAGGCTTCGACGCAGAACGTGACCAAGCTCAAGCAGCTCTTGATGAGTTGAAAGCAGCTCAAGAAGCTAACAACTTGGACGACATGAAAGCGAAACTTGAAAACCTCAACGAAAAAGCTCAAGCCCTTGCAGTGAAACTCTACGAGCAAGCCGCAGCAGCACAACAAGCAGCCGCAGGCCAAGAAGGTGCCCAAACAGCTAACAACGCAGGCGATGATGTGGTAGACGGCGAGTTTACTGAAAAGTAACACACCAAAACTGATGGCTACTAAAAGTAGCTCATCAGTTAACGGTTACCGCTATTGCGGCTAACCTAGGTGTCTTACTAGCTCGAAAACAAAGTATTATCGACTTTGTTTTCTCACGTCGTAAATGGTTCAGGAGACCTTTTTATCCCGAGCCACGAAATTCTTCACTAGGTTTTGTTAACTCTCCTCGATGAACTCTAGTTCAATCTTCGTCCAGTTGCCTAGCCTAGTCTTGAATTTCTTTGAGTATCTAGGGTTTGGAAAATCATTTTTTCCGAAGTTCTTAGCTCGAACTCAATTCTCATCTTCTCGAGAATAGAAATTCGGAAGCGAGGACACCAAAACTGATGGCTACTAAAAGTAGCTCATCAGTTAACGGTTACCGCTATTGCGGCTAACCTAGGTGTCTTACTAGCTCGAAAACAAAGTATTATCGACTTTGTTTTCTCACGTCGTAAATGGTTCAGGAGACCTTTTTATCCCGAGCCACGAAATTTTTCACTAGGCTTTGTTAACTCTCCTCGATGAACTCTAGTTCAATCTTCGTTCAGTTGCCTAGCCTAGTCTTGAATTTCTTTGAGTATCTAGGGTTTGGAAAATCATTTTTTCCGAAGTTCTTAGCTCGAACTCAATTCTCATCTTCTCGAGAATAGAAATCATTCGTTAATAAAATTTCCAATCACAGAGGTTGCACCCCAGCCTCTGTTTTTGGGTAAATACCCTTCTAACTTTTACAGAATTGAATACGCCTACGACTCTGTGAAAAAGTCAAAAAGTCTGGGGATAGACTTTTTGAGGAATACCTGTCGCTCGTTATTTTTGTGCGACAGGGCTGAAAGTGTTCCACCGGACACTTTCACTCCCTATTTTTCTTTGAGTCGCTTAACGGCTTAATATCTTCATAGAAAGGAAAGTGTTCGTAATCGAACACGGGCTACTTTCAACATTTCAAAGAAAGGAATACAAGTTCGGTAATTCGAACACGGGCTTCTTTCTGAGTTTCGTCTATTTTTTAACGAAAGGAATTGAACCCGCCCTAAAAGCTGTGTGAAAAGTCAAAAAGTCTGGGGATAGACTTTTTGAGAAACACCTGTCGCTTATTGTTTTTGTACGACAGGGCTGAAAGTGTCCACTGGACACTTTCACTCCCTATTTTCACTTTGTTTTTAACGGGCTTGGTATCTTATATGAACAATACTGAATTTTACGATCGTCTGGGCGTTTCTAAGAGCGCTTCTCAGGACGAGATTAAGAAGGCTTATCGGAAGCTTTCAAAGAAATACCATCCAGATATTAACAAGGATCCGGGTGCGGAGGATAAATACAAGGAGGTCCAAGAGGCTTATGAAACCTTGAGCGATCCGCAAAAACGGTCTGTCTATGACCAGTATGGTCCTGCTGGAGCAAACGGTGGCTTCGGCGGAGGAGCAGGAGGCTTTGGTGGTTTCGACGGAGCAGGTTTCGGTGGCTTTGAAGACATTTTCTCTAGCTTCTTTGGTGGAGGTGGTGCGACGCGCAATCCTAATGCACCTCGTCAAGGGGATGACTTGCAGTATGCGGTCAACTTGAAGTTTGAAGAAGCGATTTTTGGTGTGGAACGTGAAGTTTCCTATAACCGTGAGGCAACTTGTCGAACCTGTACAGGTTCAGGTGCCAAACCTGGAACAAGTCCAGTAACCTGTGGGCGTTGTCATGGTTCTGGAGTGATCAATGTGGACACCCAAACTCCACTTGGAACCATGCGCCGTCAAATGACCTGTGATGTCTGTCATGGTCGCGGAAAACAAATCAAAGACCCATGTACAACCTGTCATGGAACTGGTCATGAAAAACAAGCCCATACTGTGACGGTTAAGGTGCCAGCTGGTGTGGAAACTGGTCAACGTATTCGCTTGGCAGGTCAAGGTGAAGCTGGTTTCAATGGAGGTCCTTACGGAGATCTCTACGTTGTTATTCAGGTCCAACCTTCAGACAAGTTTGAACGTGAAGGGACCACTATTCACTATAAACTGAACCTCAACTTTGTCCAAGCAGCACTTGGAGATACAGTTCATGTGCCAACGGTTCACGGTGATGTGGATATGGTCATTCCTGAAGGTACCCAGACTGGTAAGACCTTCCGACTCAAAGGAAAAGGTGCCCCAAGTGTTCGTGGTGGAGCTATTGGTGATCAATATGTCACAGTAAATATCGTCACTCCGACAGGTTTGAATGACCGCCAAAAAGCAGCTCTTAAAGAATTCGCGGCAGCAGGAAATATTGATGTCAAACCCCATAAAAAAGGATTTTTTGACAAGGTAAAAGATGCCTTTGAGGATTTATAATTCTAAGATGAGACTGGAAACTCCAGTCTCCTTTCTTTTTCAGAAAAAACTCTGGGCATTTTCTCCGACGCATCACAGGCTCTGTGTTAAAATAAGATATAGTAATTTGAAAGAGAACGCTTACGAATGAAATCTTGGGTTGAGAATAAGACCATAAAAAAATACGAAGATCGGTCTGGCTTGACGGGTTTGAAACAGGGGCCACTGGTGTGGACCGAGGTCTTTTTGCGCGAGGTCAATCGTCAGTCCAATACAGGGATTTTACATTTTTGGCCCATGGACCAAACGGTCATTCTGGGGATGATGGACAGTCAGGTGGCCCAGTTGGACAAGGGCTTAGCCAGTATTGGTCAGGCAGGCTACAGTCCGATTATTCGGAGTTTGGGCGGTTTGGCCGTCGTTGCGGATGAAGGGATTTTGAATGTCACTCTGATTTTGCCCAATCCTTCTGGTCACAAGGTTGATTTGCGGGAGTCTTATCAGGTCATGGTGGATTTGATTGCTCAGGCGCTTTCGGATTTTCCCTTCGAGGTGGTCAGTGGTGAGGTGGCAACTTCCTACTGTCCTGGGACCTACGACCTTAGCATCAAGGGGCGGAAGTTTGCTGGATTGGCCCAGCGGATTTACCAAGAGGCCATTGCTATTTCTGCCTATATCAGTGTGTCAGGCAATCAAGTCAAACGAGGGCAAGTGGTGGCTGATTTTTATGCAGCAAGTTTTGCTCCGCAAGAAGTATCGGACAGATTTCCGCAAGTAAATCCGGATTCGATGGCCAATTTGTCAGACTTGGTCGGTCAGGATGTGACGGTGGAGGATATGAAAACACGAATTGTGCGTGTCTTGATTGAAAACGGAGCTTTTCTGACCACCTTTTATCCCTCGTCGGACAACATGGCTGATTTTATGGGGCTCGGAAAGACCATCAAGCAGTCTATGGAAAAATATGGAATCTAGGAGAAAATCTATGAAATGGAAAGATGCGACAGCTATGGCCCAGGCTGTCAATCAAAAACAGGTTTCTGTCAAGGAGTTGGTGCAAGAATCCATTGACAGGATTGAAAAGCTCAATCCCGCCCTCAATGCGGTTGTCAGCAAGCAATATGAAGAAGCCCTGAAAGAAGCGGAAAAAGAAGACTACCTGGGCAAGCCATTTGCTGGAGTTCCTTTCTTGCTGAAGGATTTGGGGCAAAATGAAAAGGGGCAGCCATCTTCTGCAGGTTCTCGCCTGCTTGCTGGTCGACCAGCAGGCCATACCGATACCTATGTCCAACGCTTGAAGGACTTGGGCTTCATCATTGTCGGTCGGACCAACACGCCAGAATTCGGCTTCAAAAATATCTCAGATGCCAGCCTGCATGGTCCTGTCAATCTTCCCTTGGACCCCAGTCGCAATGCTGGTGGATCGAGCGGTGGTGCAGCCGCAGCACTGGCTTCAGGCATGGTCTCTATTGCTGCTGCATCAGATGGCGGTGGCTCAATTCGCATCCCAGCCTCCTTCAATGGCTTGATCGGGCTCAAAACCAGTCGTGGTCGGATTCCAGTTGGACCTAAGTCTTATCGTGGCTGGCAGGGGGCATCTGTCAATTTTGCCCTGACCAAGTCTGTTCGCGATACCCAACGCCTCCTCTATCACTTACAGACCTATCAAGTCGAGGCTCCCTTTCCTCTGGCTCTTCTGCCTGAGCAGGCTCTTTTTTCATTCAGGAACAAGCCCCTGAAAATTGCCTACAGTCTAGACTCTCCGATTGGTAGTTCGGTTTCCACGGATGCCCAACAGGCTGTCTTGTCCCTCCTGCCTCAGCTGGAAGCACTGGGGCACCAGATTACTGAGCTATCAAGTCCTATTCTGGACGGTATCGAAGTCATGCAGGCCTATTATCTGATGAACAGCGTCGAGACGGCCCAGATGTTTGAAGAGATGGAGGCAGGGTTGGGTCGGTCCATGACACCTGATGACATGGAAGTCATGACCTGGGCCATTTACCAGAGTGGACAGACCGTTCCAGCCAAACTCTACTCCAAGGTCTTGCAGGATTGGGACCGCTACAGTGCCAGCATGGCGGACTTCCACCAGCATTACGACCTCCTTCTGACGCCGACCGTGGCAGATGTGGCTCCCAAGCTAGACCAGTTCACTCACTCGCAAGAGATGCTGGACCGCTTGTTGCATATTCAGGAGTTGACAATGGCAGAGCAGCAGAGTTTGATTTGGGAGATGTTTGCAGAAAGCCTAGCCCTAACTCCCTTTACGCAGCAGGCCAATATTTGTGGTCAGCCAGCCATTTCTCTGCCGACTTATGTACGGGCTGACGGCTTGCCAATCGGCATCCAATTGACAGCAGCCAAGGGACGAGAGGATTTACTCTTGCAGTTGGCAGACCAAATGGAGGCAGCAGGTTTACTCAACTTGTAAGGGAATTCATTTTTTCAGTTCAATTATTTGCCAAAACGTTTTCAAAATGTTAACCTATAAAAGCTGGTGGGTTAACACCTAAAAAGTAAAAAGGAAGCTATGGCTTCCAAAGGAGATTGTTTTATGTTGAAAAAAGTTTTGGCCTCAGCTCTCTTGGTTTCTACTTTGACCTTGGCAGCATGTTCTAGCTCAAGTTCTAATACTAGCAGTTCTTCTGCTGAACAGACTCAATGGGAAAAAGTACAAGAAGCAGGTGTCTTGAAGGTTGCAACACCAGGGACCCTTTTCCCAACTTCTTACTACAACGATGCTAAAGAATTGGTCGGTTATGAAATTGACATGATCAATGAAATTGGTAAACGTTTGAAATTGGAAATCGAATACCAAGAAATCGGTGTGGCAGAAGCCTTTACAGCTGTGGACAGTGGAAAAGTCGATATTTCTGTTAACAACTTTGACATGACGGAAGCACGTAAGGAAAAGTATAACTTCTCTATCCCTTACAAGTATTCAGTTGGCGGCTACATCGTTCGTGAAGATGGTTCATCAGGAATCGAAGCAGCTGACTTGAGCGACTGGACTGGTAAAAAAGCTGGTGGTGGTGCTGGTACTCAGTACATGAAGTTGGCTGAGAAGCAAGGTGCAGAGCCAGTTATCTATGATAACGTAACCAACGATGTCTATTTGCGTGATGTATCAACAGGTCGTACAGACTTCATTCCAAACGACTACTTCACACAGGTTATGGCTATCAAATGGGCTAAGGCTAATTTCCCAGATATCAAAGTGAAGATGGGTGCGGCTCAATATAACCCAACTGAACAAGGGATTGTTATGAGCAAGGCTGATACAAGCTTGAAAGAAAAAATTGACGAAGCGCTTGAAGCAATGAAAGCAGATGGTACCTTGAAAGCTATTTCTGAGAAATACTATGCTGGACAAGACCTATCAGTACCAGTTGAAAATGCTGATAAATTGCCAGTTATCGAAGTTGAATAAGAATTAGTAACAAATTATAGTCTTTTAGTTTACTTTTAGTACTCGCTCCAAAGGTTCGGGGAACCTTTGAAGGCTGGAGATTGGGCGAAGCAATTTCGCCTCAATAGCCGCAGACATAACTCAATGCTTTCTTGTTTCTTGGCATTGACTTGAAACAGTCCCCCAGACTGTTTCAATCAGGCAAGGCGAGTTCAAACAGTCCAGTGGAGTGTTTGAAGTTGGAAATAAGGAAACGGAGTTTCCTCTTACGTCGAAGTAATAAAAGAAAAACTAAATGACGATAAATGCATCTTGTATAGACTTTGTCAGTCCCAGGCTGGCAAGGTCTATCTGGTTTTTAGGAAAGAGGAGAAGATATGGAAATCAACTGGCAGGCAGTTTTTAATGCAGAGATTGCGAGGGAAGCCGTTCCGCAGATTTTGGAAGGCTTGCCCTATACTCTTTCTCTGTCTTTAATTGGTTTTGCCTTGGGGACTTTTTGTGGTTTCTTTGTTGCCTTACTTAGGATGTCCAAATTAGCGCCCTTTCGTTGGCTGGCTATGGCCCATATTTCTCTCATGCGTGGTATTCCCCTCATGGTTCTTCTTTTCTTTATCTATTTTGGTCTGCCCTTTATGGGCTTGCAGTTAGATGCCATAACAGCCTCTATCATCGCCTTTACCTCCATGTCCAGTGCCTACATTTCTGAAATTATTCGTGCATCTCTTTCAGCCATTGATAAGGGACAATGGGAGGCGGCGCGTTCCCTGGGTTTGCGGACCAATGTGATTTACCGAAAGATCATCATTCCCCAAGCCTTTCGCATTGCCCTTCCACCCCTTAGCAACGTCCTCTTAGACATGGTCAAAAGTACCTCTCTGACAGCCATGATTACTGTACCAGAGATTTTCAATAAGGCAAAAATAGTCGGCGGAGCCAAGTCGGACTACATGACCGTTTACATCTGTGTAGCCCTTATTTATTGGGTTATCTGTACCCTTTATGCATTTGGTCAATTACAACTAGAAAAACACTTAGCGACTTATTAAAAAGAGGTTGGATTAGCCTTTTGATTAAAATTTTAACAATCAAAAATAGCTTAGAATTAACGTCTCGAATGGCGTGGTTCTAAGCTATTTTTTATATTAAAGCCTTTTTGCTTCATCTCTTTTTATGTATCTACCCCTCACTCACATATTCTAAAATATCTCCTGGTTGGCAGTCTAGGATTCGGCAGATGCTCATCAGGGTATTAAATCGAATGCCTTTTGCCTTGCCTGTCTTGAGAATGGACAGGTTGGCTTCGGTAATGCCGACTTGCTCCGCCAAGTCCTTGGAAGTCATTTGTCGATCTTTGAGGACCTTGTCTAGGTTTACGCGAATCATTTCCATATCAGATAAACTCGCTGTTCTCGGTTTCAAGTTGTTGCCCCTTTTGTACTAAGGTCCAGACAAAATAAGTTGCGAAGAGGAAGAGGGCATTGAGGATAAAGTCTGACCAGCGAAGATTGAGGAAGGTGTTTGGATTAGTAGCATGTGTCAGGAAAAACAAAGTGGTTAGGCAAAATTGACCAGCAGTCAAAATTAGTAAACTGACCAAGAGTTTCTGATACAGTTCCAAACTAGCTGAAGCGAAATAATCTTCTTCCAAAAGCAATTTACATAACTTTTGAAGCAAGTGGGCAATGTGACTGAGTGCCGCCAAGACAATTAAGATCAATCCAGTCGTTAATAGAATGAGCCAGATGTTAATCTGGTCAATGGGTTTGTTAAAGGTGTATTCCCAAGAGTCTATCACAAAGGAGTGGCCTCCAAGACCTACCAAGGTAATGAAGGCATAGAGAGCAATCATGAAATAGAAGAAATAGCGAACACAAGCAGCCACAATGCCAGTTATTTTGAGTAGATTGGTTTTCATAGCAAACCTCCGATTATTATTGTTTTATGATAATATTATCTTTGAAATTATTATAAAACAATAATTTTTGGAATGCAAGCGTTTTTTTAAAAAAGAATAATAAGAAAACCGCCAAGCAACTGGCGGTCTGATGCTATTTAAAATACAAGAGTCTCAACCCATTCAAAATCACCAAAATCGTTGATCCTTCGTGACCCACCACACCGAGCGGTAGGTTGATAGACTGGAAGAGGTTAGAGATGATGAGAAGGGCGATGACAGACAGGGCAAAGATGATGTTCTGCTTGATGATGCTTCGCATTTTCTTAGAGAGACGAATGGAGTAAGGAATCCGTGTCAGGTCCTCCATGAGCACGATGTCGGCTGACTCCATAGCGATGTCCGTCCCACTTCCCATGGCATAGCTGACATTGGCTTGAGCAAGAGCAGGAGCATCGTTGATACCGTCGCCTACCATTCCGACAGACGCAAACTCGGTTTGCAGTTTTTGGATAACAGCAGCCTTGTCCGTAGGCAGGCAGTTGGCAATCACACGGTCAATACCGACCTGACTCGCCACATAACGAGCAGTCTTTTCTTGGTCGCCCGTTAAGAGAATTGGCGTCACGCCCATCTCTTTCAACTGGGCAATCAGCTGCTTGCTCTCAGGTTTCAGGCTATCTTCCACCATGAAGATCGCCGCCAGCACATCATTTTGGCTGACATAGACCAGGGTTTTCCCAGTGCTCTCTGCCTCATCGATCTGTGCCAGCAGGTCAGCAGACAGGGGACTTACCAAGCTATCCACTACAAATCCCACCTTACCGATTTTCCAGCTGTCGCCCTCATAGCCTGCCACCAAGCCTTTTCCGGTCACGTCTTCTAGGCTTTGGAGGGCAATAGCAGAGTTGTCAGCTGTATAAGTCATGAGAGCCTGGGCGATCGGGTGGCTCGATTGTTTTTCAACTGCCTGAACAACCTGCTTGATGAGTTTTTCATCGCCAAGATAGGTCGCTCCTACAACCTCAGGTTTACCAATGGTTAGGGTACCCGTCTTGTCAAAGACGATTGCCTCTAGATTGGCGATCTTATCCGCAATATCACCGCCCTTGATAATCATGCCCTTGCGTGCCGCACGACTGATTGCAGAAAGTGTCGCCGGTGAAGAAGAAGCCACAAGTGCACATGGAGAAGCAATGGTCAAGAGAATCATGCCACGGTAGAAGGCGGTTAACCAGTCCCAACCCAGAGCAAAATGAGCAAAGAGGATAAAGAGCGGCACAACCACCAAAACAACCTTGACATAGGTATCTTCCATATTTTCAATGAAAGTCGCTGTTTTTGATTTGGATTCTTGGGCATTTTCAACCATTTGGACGATTTTATCGAAGAGGGCATCGCCTTTTTCAGCTGTAACTTGAACGGTAACCGTTGAACCTTGGTTGATAGTACCGCCAATAACAGCAGCACCAGCTGCTTTTTCCGCAGGAAGTGGCTCACCTGTAATCATGGATTCGTCAAAGATGGATTGTGGGTTGATGAGGGTTGCATCCAGTGGGACCGTATCGCCCTTGCGAACTTGTAGGAGGTCGCCGATGCGGATGGCTGCGGTGTCTAAGACAGTGATGTCACCATTTTCCTCGATTTTGCGAGCCGTTGGAGGCGTCATGTTCATCAGAGCTGCGATGGCATTTTTGCTTTTTTCCATGGCTAATTCTTCCAAAGTAGAAGAAAGGGAGAAGATGAAGATGAGCAGGGCTCCTTCCATCCAGTAGCCGATGAGGCCAGATCCGATAGCAGCCAAAATCATGAGGAGGTCAACAGACAGGTGCTTATCGAAAATGAGCTCAGAAATGCCTTCCTTGGCAGACTGGTAGCCCCCGATGACAAAGGCTGAAATGAAGAAGATAGGAGCCCATCCCTGTCCAGTCTGAAGCAGAAGGATACCCATTAGAATGAGCGCCAAGCAGAGAGCGGTTGTGATGATGTGGCTGTATTGTTTGAGGTTGGTTACGAGTGTCATAGTTTTCTGTTTCCTTATTTAGAGTTATTATCATTTAACCAAGTTAATTATAACAATTATAAAAAGAAAGTCAAGTTATTTAAAATAATTCTAAATAAGATTGTTCTGATAATTCAAAGGGAAATAAAAAAAGCGACAGAAAGCCGCTTTGATATTCGTCTTTTAGCCCTGGCAATCAGGACAAATGCCGTAGATGGATAGCACCTCTTTTGTAATTTTGTAACCAGTTTGGGTATGAGCTTCCTTCTTCAAGCTCGGGATTTCTACATCCATGAAATCAGTAATTTTTCCACAGACTTCACAAATAACATTGAGGTGCTCGTGCCCCATAAAGTCGTAATAAGTAGTATTATCATTGGTCCGTTTCAATTCAGTCACGAACCCTTCTTCCAATAGAAGTTTGAGGTTGTTGTAAACAGTCGCCAGGCTCATGTTGGGGTAGTTAGGGAGTAAATCTTGATAAATCATCTCAGCACTAGGATGGTCATCGCTTTCGATAATGTAGGCAACGACTGCTTTTCTAGTTTCGGTAATGCGTACACCCTTTTCTTTTAGATGTTGGATGACGTGTTCAAAAGCAGTTTGGTTTTCTGCATTGAGGTGAGAATGGAGTTCCATAGTTTCCTCCTTTCGTTATTATTTTATAAAAATTCTAAGATACAATATTCAGTTTCATTATAGTGTATTTGGGAGGTTGTGTCAATTTTGAGACAGGAAATCTGTCATAGGACAGTTTGATGTCTCATGACTTGTTTACATACTTTTCCTGTGCTACAATCAAAACATGACAAGATATAAGGCAATTATTTCCTACGACGGACATGATTTTTCTGGCTTTCAGCGCCAGCCCCATGCCCGTACAGTTCAGGAAGAAATCGAAAAAACGTTAGTAAGATTGAATAGTGGCCAGCCAGTGACCGTTCATGGTGCAGGTCGGACAGATGCAGGTGTACACGCCTACGGTCAGGTTATACACTTTGACTTGGCTGGCAGTCGAGATACTGAGAAGCTCCGCTTTGCCCTGGATACCCAAACACCTGAAGATATTGATGTGGTCCAGGTGGTCCAGGTGGCGGATGATTTTCATTGCCGCTACGCCAAGCACAGCAAGACCTATGAATTTCTGGTGGACATTGGCCGACCCAAGAATCCCATGATGCGCCACTATGCGACCTTCTATCCCTATGATTTGGATTTGGGCTTGATAGAAGAAGCTATTCAGGACCTAGTGGGGACCCATGACTTTACAGGGTTTACGGCATCAGGGACTTCAGTCGAGGACAAGGTGCGGACCATCACGGCTGCGACAATGGAGTATGACCAGCGGCGGCAGTTCTTGATTTTTACCTTTTCAGGCAATGGCTTTTTGTACAAGCAGGTGCGAAATATGGTGGGGACCCTCTTGAAAATTGGTAATGGTCGCATGCCTGTGGGTCAGATTAAGCGGATTTTGGCAGAAAAAGATCGTGGTTTGGCAGGTCCAACTGCGGCAGGTAACGGCCTCTATCTAAAGGAGATTATCTATGAAGACTAAGTATATTTTGGCGCTTTCGGGCAATGATATTTTCAGCGGTGGCGGCCTCCATGCAGACCTGACCACTTACACAGTCCATGGCCTGCATGGCTTTGTGGCGGTTACCTGCTTGACAGCTATGACGGAAAAAGGTTTTGAGGTTATTCCGACAGATGCAGCGGTGTTTGCCCAGCAGTTGGCTAGTTTGAAGGACGTGCCTTTTTCAGCTATCAAGATTGGCTTGCTTCCGACGGTGGAAATAGCAGAGCAGGCCTTGGAATTTATCAAGTCTCATCAGGACATTCCAGTGGTTTTGGATCCGGTCTTGGTCTGTAAGGAAACGCATGATACCGAGGTCAGCCAGATGAGGGATGAACTCTTGAAATTCCTTCCCTATATCAGCATCATCACGCCAAATCTGGCAGAAGCTCAGCTATTGCTCCAAAAAGACATCAAAACGGTGGAAGAGATGGAGCAGGCGGCGGTGGCGCTTTATGATTTGGGTGCCAAGTCGGTGGTCATCAAGGGGGGCAACCGCTTGGGAGGTTCACAGGCTGTCGATGTTTACTATGACGGGCAGGAAGTGGTCGTGCTCAAGTCGCCTCTGCTTTCAGAAAACAATGTGGGGGCAGGCTGTACCTTTGCGTCCAGCATTGCCGGTCAGCTTTTACTAGGTCAGGACTCTTTGGCGGCAGTCCGACTGTCCAAGGACTTTGTCCATGCAGCCATCTTAAAATCAGATCAATATGGGGTAATTCAGTATGAGAAATAAAAAGACGCAAGAACTTGTATTGCTGGCCATTCTAACAGCTTTGACCTTGGTTCTAGCATTTATCCATGTACCAACTCCAAATGGCTTTACATCCTTGCTGGATGTTGGAGTTTTCTTTACCGCCTTTTACTTGGGCAAGAAAGAAGGAGCCATTGTCGGCGGATTGTCAGGGCTTCTGATTGATTTCTTGTTGGGCTATCCCCAGTGGGCTTTCTTTAGCTTGCTTTTTCACGGAGCTCAGGGCTATTTTGCAGGATGGAAAGGGAAAAGTCGTTATCTTGGGCTTGCTCTAGCGAGTATTAGCATGGTTGGAGGATATTATCTAGCTTCTCGACTTTATTTTAATGACCTGAAAGCCATTGAAAGTGTTCTAAGCAATACCTTGCAAAACACAGTTGGTTTGGTACTAGGTTATATCTTGGCTCAGGCAATAGAAAGAATTGGTGCAGTAAATCATGTCATTAAAGGAAATTAAAGACCAAACTAAGCAAGTTGTCGAAGAGATTTTAGAACTCAGCAATCTTCAAAAGGGTCAGATTTTTGTACTGGGTTTGTCTTCTAGTGAGGTCATTGGAGGGCATATTGGCAAAAATTCCAGTCTAGAGGTTGGCGAAGCCGTTGTCGAAACCATTCTGGATATTTTGACTCCCAAGGGCATTTACCTAGCTGTCCAAGGTTGTGAGCACCTCAATCGTGCCTTGGTAGTGGAGCGGGAATTGGCTATCCAGAAAGATTTGGAAATAGTCAATGTCCTCCCCACCCTTCATGCAGGAGGCTCTGGACAGTTGGCAGCCTTCAAATATATGAACGATCCAGTCGAAGTGGAATTTATCACCGCTCAGGCGGGTGTGGACATAGGCGATACGGCGATTGGTATGCACATCAAGCACGTCCAAGTGCCGATTAGACCGAGCTTGCGTGAGATCGGCCAAGCCCATGTCACCGCCCTTGCCAGCCGACCCAAGCTCATCGGCGGAGCCCGTGCGGCCTATCAGGAAGATCAGATACGGAAAAATTAGTCACAGCCAATCGGTTGTGATTTTTTTGAATAAAATCCTTGCCAAGTGGATTTCTTTATGCTAAACTTGTTCTTGTGGTTGATACAAGTTCAAAAGGAGGGTTTCCATGGATACCAAATTTTCAGTAGCTCTGCATATCTTGGCCATGATTAGCGAGAGCAGTGACGTCATGACGTCGCAGGCCTTGGCAACCAGCGTCGGTACCAATGCCAGCTATATCCGCAAGGTCATCGCCCTCTTGAAGAATGCAGGCATCATCCAGTCCCAGCAAGGCAAGGCTGGCTATGAGTTGAGCAAGGATCCGGCGGACATCAGTCTTCTGGACATCTACTATGCCACCCAGGAAGTCACGCATATCCAGCTCTTTCAACAGCACCAGCACGCCAATCAAGCCTGCCCAGTTGGTCGGCACATTGCAGGAGCTGTCCAGCCAATCTTTGCGACCATTGAGCAGGATTTGCAGGATAGATTATCCCAAGAGAGCTTGGCCCAGGTCATTGCTAACTTGTATCAAGAGTCAAAAAAATCCAACTGACTTTCACGAGTCAGTTTCTATTTCACACAACTTGGACTTGTATCTGATACAAGTTGTTAAATAAAAAGGAGTAAACCATGAAAGCAGCACAACACACATCTTATAACAAAAACAATATCGTACTTAACCTAACTGACATTGCTAAACCGAACATCAAACCAGACCAGGTCCTTGTCAAAGTAACCGCAGCAGGTGTCAATCCTCTAGATAACATGATTTCTCGTGGAGATGTCAAGATGATTGTCCCTTACAAATTGCCACAAACAGCGGGCAATGAAGTCGTTGGTTTGGTCGAAGAAGTCGGCTCAAGCGTGACCAATTTTGCAGTTGGCGAGCGTGTCTTTAGCCGTCTTCCCCTCGACACTATCGGTGCTTTTGCCGAGTATGCAGCGGTGGAGGCTACAGCCCTTGCCAAAGTTCCTGCCTATCTGACAGATGTGGAAGCGGCGGCCGTTCCCCTGACTGCCCTGACCATTATGCAGGCACTGGACCTCATGGGTGCAGAGGCTGGCAAGACCATTTTCATCTCAGGCGGGACAGGCGGTGTCGGCGGGATGGCCATTCCCATTGCCAAAGCCAAGGGTTTGACGGTCATTACCAACGGTGATGGGGCAAATGCAGAGCGGGTATTGGCTTTGGGTGCCGACCAGTTTATCGACTACAAGACAGAAGATTACACCAAAACCCTCTCCCAAATCGATTATGTACTGGACACACTTGGCGGTGCAGAAACCGAAAAACAAATGTCTATCATGAAAAAAGGTGGTCACCTTGTTTCCCTCCGTGCCATGCCAAATGGTGAATTTGCCAAACGCATGACCCTACCAAAATGGAAACAATTCCTGTTTGGCTTGGTTGGTCGCAAGTTTGACAAGATGGCGGCAAGCTACGGCGTGCACTACCATTTCATCTTCGTAGAAAGCAATGGTCAACAGTTACAAGAAGTAGCAGACATTTTCAGCAAGTTAGAAATTAAACCGTCTATCGACGCTGTTTACCCATTTGAAGAAGTCAACGCAGCCTTGGACAAGGTCGCCAACGGTCGCTCACGTGGAAAAACTGTCCTTAGTTTTAAATAGTAGGAGTACTTATGTCTTATATCACAACTAAAAATCAATACATTACTGTCGCTGGCAATCAGATTGCCTACCGTGAACTAGGTAAGGGCAAGTCTAAGCTGCCCTTGGTCATGTTGGTCCACTTGGCCGCAACTTTGGACAACTGGGATCCCAAATTGCTAGACTTACTGGCTGAAAAAGAGCACATCATCGTCCTTGATTTGCCTGGCGTCGGAGCCAGTCAAGGCAAGGTAGCTCCTTCGATTCCAGGAATGGCAGAGCAGGCTCATGCTATTATCAAGGCCTTGGGGCATACGAAAATTAACCTGCTCGGTCTTTCTATGGGTGGTTTTATCGCCCAAGAAATCGTTCGTCTTGATAGCCAAATGGTTAACCGCTTGATTCTTGCAGGAACAGGTCCTCGCGGCGGTGTTGAAGTCGATAAGGTGACAGGAAAAACCTTCCGCTATATGCTGAAGGCAGGTCTGAAGCGTGTGGATCCTAAACGCTACATCTTCTACAACCACGATAAAGCAGGACTCCTGGAAGCTGAAAAAGTTTTGGGTCGTATGGGAGAAAGAAAAGCTGAGTATGCAGACAAGGACATGAATATCCCAGGATTTTTAACACAGCTGAAGGCTATCAAACGTTGGGGGAGAGATCCTCAAGAAGATATGGCTTTTATCACGCAACCAACGCTGATCGTCAACGGTGACAAGGATATGCAAGTTCCGACTGAGAACTCTTATATCATGCATGAGAAAATCAAAAACAGCCAACTGATTATCTATCCAAATGCGGGTCACGGATCTATCTTCCAAAATGCAGAGGTATTTTCAACAGCCTTGATAGACTTTTTGGAGGAATAGTACCCGCTAATCTTGACGATACAAGGCCTGCAAAGTCCCCAAAATCACCTCAGCCTGCTCTTAAAAGAGTTGATTGAGTCACTTGTCTTCTTTTTCTTTTGCCTGTATAATAGTCTAAAAATGAAAGGAAATCAAATGAACACGAAGAATTTTTACTGGGTTCGGGAACCCCAAAACTACCAGATCTCAGATAAGGAAATCAGAATCACAACCCAAGCCCATACAGACTTGTGGCAGAAAACCTATTACCATTTTGTTAATGACAATGCTCCCTTGCTCTTGATGGACACGGAGGAAGAGTATTTCTCCTTTACAGTAAAGACAGATTTTTCCAATAGTCATACCCGCTTTGACCAGTGTGGTGTAGTGGTCTATCAGGATTCGGAAAACTGGATTAAGGGCTCGATTGAGTATGAAAATGAAGACTTTCAGCACCTGGGCAGTGTCGTGACCAATCACGGCTTTTCAGACTGGGCAACTCAGGAAATACCAGCTTCTGTCAAGTCAATCTATTACCGTTTGAGCCGACGGGGCAGTGATTTTTGCATTGAAAACTCTAAAGACGGTATCCATTTTGAGCAGATGCGGATTTGCCACTTACATGAAGGCGGTGGAAAAATCCATTTTGGAATCTATGCCTGCTCGCCAGAAAATTCTTCGTTTGAAGCGGTCTTTTCGGAAATGACCTTGACTGACTGCAAGTGGCTGGCCCACGACGGACAACAACCAGATTAGAAGATTAGCTTCCAGCTCTGCCATTTCCCGAAAGTCCATTATAAAATCGTTGAAATCCTTGTCATTTGTGGTATAATGAAGAGTATGCAATAAAATTTTAAGGAGAATGACAGAATGTCTGTATCATTTGAAGCAAAAGAAACAAACCGCGGCGTTTTGACTTTCACAATCGGTCAAGATGCAATCAAACCAGAATTGGACCGCGTTTTCAACAAAGTTAAGAAAGATATCAATCTTCCAGGTTTCCGTAAAGGTCACTTGCCACGTGCCGTTTTCAACCAAAAATTCGGTGAAGAAGCACTTTACCAAGATGTAGTAAATGCACTCTTGCCAGCAGCTTATGAAGCAGCTGTAGCTGAAGCTGGTCTTGAAGTCGTTGCACAACCAAAAATCGACGTTGTATCTATGGAAAAAGGCCAAGACTGGACAATTACTGCTGAAGTTGTGACAAAACCTGAAGTAAAATTGGGTGACTACAAAAACTTGGCAGTTTCAGTAGAAGCAACTAAAGAAGTATCTGACGAAGAAGTAGATGCAAAAATCGAACGTGAGCGCAACAACTTGGCTGAATTGGTCATCAAAGAAGGTCCAGCAGCTGAAGGCGACACAGTTGTTATCGACTTTGTAGGTTCTATCGACGGCGTTGAATTTGACGGCGGTAAAGGTGAGAACTTCTCACTTGGACTTGGTTCAGGTCAATTCATCCCAGGTTTCGAAGCACAATTGGTAGGCCACGCAGCTGGTGAAGAAGTAAACGTTGAAGTGACTTTCCCAGAAGACTATCAAGCAGCTGACCTTGCTGGTAAACCAGCCCTCTTCGTGACAAAAATCCACGAAGTAAAAGCAAAAGAAGTTCCAGCTTTGGATGACGAGTTGGCAAAAGACATCGACGAAGAAGTGGAAACACTTGATGAGTTGAAAGCTAAGTACCGTAAAGAATTGGAAGCAGCAAAAGAAGTTGCCTTTGACGATGCAGTTGAATCAGCAGCTCTTGAATTGGCAGTAGAAAACGCTGAAATCGTTGAATTGCCAGAAGAAATGATCCACGAAGAAGTTCACCGTGCAATCAACGAATTCTTGGGTGGTATGCAACAACAAGGTATCTCACCAGATATGTACTTCCAAATCACTGGTACAACTCGTGAAGACCTTCATAAACAATACGAAGCAGATGCTGAAAAACGTACTAAGACAAACTTGGTTGTTGAAGCAGTAGCTAAAGCAGAAGGTTTCGAAGCAACTGAAGAAGAAATCAACAAAGAAATCGAAGACTTGGCAGCAACTTACAAGATGGAAGTGGCGCAAGTTCGTAGCTTGCTTTCACCAGAAATGCTTAAACACGACATCGCTGTGAAGAAAGCTGTAGAAGTGATCACAAGCACTGCAACTGTAAAATAATTATTTGGAAAACTCGACTCTGGTCGGGTTTTTTGTTTAATCATCTTTTTAATGCGATATGATACTTTTTTATAAAAAAATATATTTTTTTATAAAAAAGTATTGTAATCGTTTTCTTTTTGTATTATAATTTGATTATAAAAAAATATAATATTTTATAAAACAAGGAGGATGGCTATGGAATCAAAGTGTTCTAAGCCGATTATTGGGATTTCAGCGAGTATTATCGTTGATTCAGGAGGGATGTTTCCTGGTTATCATAGAGCGTATGTAAATGAAGATTATGTAAACTCTGTTATACGCAGCGGAGGGATTCCGCTCATTATTCCGATTAGTCAAGATGAGACAGTCATTGATGGCTATATTGGTAGTATTGATGGATTAATTCTTTCAGGGGGGCACGATGTCAATCCTTTGAATTATGATGAAGAACCAGATCAGAAATTAGGGGATATTTTCCCATTGCGCGATTGGTTCGATAGTCAACTTTTACAAAAAGCTAAAGAAAAGAGAATTCCAATCTTAGGGATTTGTCGTGGATGTCAAATCATCAATGTGTCACACGGTGGTAGCCTTTGGCAAGATTTATCCTATGCGGAAGGTGTGACAATCAAGCATTGGCAAGCCCATCATCCAGACTTAGCAACTCACTCCATCGAGATCGAAGAAGATTCTGTACTTTATCACGTGCTGGGAGAGAAAAAAGTGATGGTGAACTCTTTCCATCATCAAGTGATTCGTAAGGTGGGAGATGGTTTCAGAGTTGTAGCGAGGGCAAGAGATGGTGTGATTGAAGCGATTGAAAGTACTGACTATCCTTTTATGATTGGTGTACAGTGGCATCCTGAAATGTTACACCATTGCGATGCGGGTATGTGTCGTCTCTTTAAAGCCTTGGTTGAAGCAGCGCAAGGTATGTCAAGTGAAGAGATTTTATATGAAATGGCCGTTTGAGAGTAGGAGGAAAAGGTCATGAAAAAGAAATTAGGTTTTTATTCCATCGTATTGCTGACTATTAATTCCGTTATCGGGACGGGAATTTTCCTATCACCAGGTACGGTAGTTGCTTCTACGGGGCAACAAGCCTTGCTGGTCTATTTACTGGCAGCAGTATTTGCTTCAGTACTTGCGATTACTTTTGCAGCAGCGGCTAAGTACGTTTCTAAAGGTGGTGCAGCCTATGCCTATGCCAAGGCAGCATTCGGAGATAATGTTGGTTTTTATGTCGGAATTACTCGCTATATTGCAGCAAGTATTGCCTGGGGTGTTATGGGGACTGCGGTAGTAAAAACTGTCCTTGGTATATTTGGGTTGGATAATACAAATATGACCTATATCACTCTCGGATTTATCTGTTTGATGGCGGTACTCTTACTTGTAAATATATTCGGTACAAGAATTTTTGAAGTCATCAATAACCTTTCTACTATCGGAAAAGTTGGCGCTTTGGTGACGACAATCGTTGTTGGCTTGGCTATTGTCTTATTTGGCAATGTTAACCAATTCGGTACGATTAGTTCCATTATGAACAGTGCAGGCGAACCTTTAGGTTCCAATCTAGACATGGGTGCTTACTGTATGGCGATTATTGCAGCTTTCTATGCCTTTACTGGTTTTGAAAGTGTAGCGAGTGGTTCTGAGGATATGGAAGCGCCAGAGAAAAACTTACCACGAGCGATCCCGTTGGCAATTGCTATTGTTGCAGCTATTTATATTGGTATTGTTGGGGTTGCTATGATGATTAACCCAGAAGCGATTGTTTCTACTACGGAAGTTGTAGCCTTGGCAGAAGTATTTGACAATAATATTATTCGTAGTATGATTGTAATAGGTGCTTTAGTTTCTATGTTTGGTATCAATGTGGCCGCTTCCTTCCATACGCCTCGTATTTTGGAAGCGATGGCCTTGCAGGGACAAATTCCAAGTGCCTTTACAAAACGTACTGAAAATGGCTTCCCACTGACTTCATTCCTTATCACGATTGGGATTGCTATTTTATTACCGATGGCCTTCGGTTTCAATATGAGCAGTATCATTGTCCTTAGCTCAATTTCACGTTTTATTCAATTTATCATCGTACCATTGGCAGTTATCATTTTCTATTTGGGCAAAGAACGGGGAGAAGCATTGCAAGATGTTAAGAAAAATCCAGTTGTTGATGTCTTCATTCCAGGTCTTGCACTAGCCTTTACATTATTATTGCTTTATAAATTTAGCTGGGCTCAACAATTTACCATCACCTTGGAAAATGGTGAGGTCGTAGCCAATGTATTTGCAATCACAGCTATGGTTATCGGCTATGTTATCTTGCCGATTGTGCTGATGATTTGGAAAAATAGTCAAACAAAAGTTGCTACAGCGACTAACTAAAAGGGGAATCAAAGAGGGGAATCGAATATGGTAGAACGTATTTCAAGTGAAAAAATTCCAGCTGCGGTAGGAAGTTATTCTGCGGCTAGTAAGGTAGGAAATTTGATTTTTACATCAGGACAACTACCAATTAATGTTGAAACAGGCAAAATTGATCAGCCAGAATCAATCGAATGGCAAGTTGCACAGTCGTTGCGGAATGTGCAAGCTATTTTAGAAGATAATGGATCTTCCATGAAAAATATTATCAAGACAACAGTCTATTTAGACAATATAGAGGATTTTGCAAGTTTCAATGCTGTCTATCAAACTTTCTTTGATAGGGACTACCCTGCTAGAACGGCTTTTGAAGTAGGCCGCTTGCCTTTTGGAGCACTTGTAGAGATTGAAGCAATTGCGGAGGTATAGGGAATGAAAGACAATACAAGGTTGTTACATGGTTATCCAGTGTTAGATGAATATACAGGGGCGGCCTCGATTCCTATCTATCAAACCTCAACTTTTCATAATTCAGAATTGTATTGTGACCAGCAAAAGTATTTATACACACGCTTTTCGAACCCGACAACGGATGCGTTAGAAAGTGGCTTAGCTTGCTTAGAACAAGCCACCTTTGCGATAGCATTTGCATCGGGTATGGCCGCAATATCAAATGTTTTGATGTTATTGGAAGCTGGGGACCATGTCATCTTTCCTATTGAGGTGTATGGTGGAACGTGTCAATTTGCTACGAAGATCTTGCCACAATATGGCATTTCAACAAGTTTCGTAGATATGGCTGATTTGGACCAGGTTCGTAAGGTGATAACGGACCAGACCAAGATGCTCTATATAGAAACTCCTTCAAATCCTTTATTAAAGGTAGTAGATATTCGTGCCTTGGTTGAAGTGGCTAAAGAAAATGGCTTGATTTCCGTTATTGACAATACCTTCATGACAGCCTTGTATCAGAGGCCGTTGGAGCTAGGTGTGGACATTGTTGTTGAAAGTGTAACGAAATTTATCAATGGCCATAGCGATGTTGTTGCTGGACTGATTGCAACGAACAACGAAGAATATTATCATAAGCTGAAACTATTCCAAAAAAATTTTGGAGGAATTGTTGGTGTCGAGGATGCCTGGTTGATTTTGCGTGGTATGAAAACAATGGGGCTTCGGATGAAGCAATCTGTACACAATGCGCAGACAATTGCAGACTATTTAGTTTCTCATCCAAAAGTAAAAAAAGTTCATTATCCAGGTCTGGTCAATCATCCAAATCATTCTGTACAGATGCGACAGGCTGCAAATGGCGGTGCGGTACTTTCCTTTGAATTTTACTCAAAAGAGGATATGTTAGCCTTTACTAAGATGATTAAGATACCGATTTTAGCAGTTAGTCTAGGTGGTGTAGAGTCCATTTTATCGCATCCAGCAACCATGTCCCATGCTTGTTTGAGTGAAGAAGAAAGAGCTGAACAAGGGATTAGTGTTAGTCTTCTACGCCTATCTTGCGGTATTGAAGATGTCGAAGATTTACTGGCAGATTTTGAACAAGCACTTGCTTAAGGTATAAAGGACCAGTATAGGGAGTTTCCCATCTGGTTCTTTTATTTTTAGATAAGAGGTTAGTATGAATTGGTTAAATGAAATAAAGAAGTATGAAGAGGAGTTGTTGCAAGATATTTGTGACTTGGTGAGTATTAACTCTGTTCGAGACGATAGTCTAGCGAGCGAGGAGTGTCCGGTCGGACCAGGCCCCAAACGTGCCCTATATGCGGTCGAAACATTATTGAATGAGACAGGGCTGAAAACAGAGATAATCGATAATCTGGTTGTTCAAGCAGACTGGGGAAACTCCGATGAAGTTATTGGGATTATGGGGCATGTTGATGTTGTTGCCGTTGGGGAAGGGTGGTTGTCAGATCCCTTTGTACCGACTTTGCGAGATGGAAGATTGTATGGTCGAGGAGTATTGGACGACAAGGGGCCGTTGGTCTGCGCCATCTTTGCAATAAAAATACTGCAACGGTTAGGAATACATCCAAAGAAGACCGTTCGTTTTATCATTGGAAGTGATGAAGAAAGCGAATGGAAATGTATAAAGGCTTATCAAAAATACCGTAGTTTTCCCAAGGTTGGTTGGGTTCCTGATGCCTATTTCCCTGTTATACATGGTGAAAAGGGGACTAGTATTTTGCAAATCACGACCGGTAGTGTGAATCGTCCTGATTTTTATCTGAAAGAATTTCATGCCGGTGTGCAGGTGAATATGGTTCCTGACAAGGCGGTTGCAGTACTTGAAGCAGAGGAGCCTGAAAAAATATCCCAAGCATTTTATCGTTTTATAAATGACTATTCTGGAATTGCTGGTGAAGTATGCAGACAGGAGAAGAATGTTACCCTGACATTATTTGGGCAATCCGCTCATGGTAGCAAACCATTTTTAGGGGAGAATGCAGCAACCCACCTGGCTCGTTTTTTGGATACTTATTCACGAGTTTCTACAAATCAACAAGATTTTCTATCATTATTGGCTGACTGCCATGAAGATTCATTTGGGGAAAGTTTAGGAATTGCTTATCAGGATCCAGAGATGGGTAAATTGACAGTCAATGTTGGTCAGGTATCTTACACCAAAGAAGCTGGAGGGCTGATTTCGTGTGATTGCCGTTATCCAAAAGGGATTGAATTCTCTAGGATTCAGACTTTGGTGGCATCAAAACTGGGAGAATGTTTCCAAGTGGCTGGATATGAGAAGTTGAGCCCGCATTTTGTTTCTCCATCATCTGAGCTGGTTCAATGTCTGCAAGAAGTTTATCGAGACCAAACAGGCGGACAAGAAGCTCCGCTGGTTATTGGAGGAGCTACCTATGCTCGTCTGATGGAAGAAGGAGTTGCATTCGGTGCGCTATTTCCAGATAGGGAAGATACCATGCATCAGGCGAATGAATACATGGAAGTGGAAGATTTACTGCGGATTGTGGCCATTTATTCGGAAACAATCTATAATTTGGCGTGTTCGTGTTAAAAATTTGCGATTTTCAGTCTGGTGTGATACAAGTAATGTATAAGGAGTCTGGATATGAGTATGAATTCAAAATTAAACCACTATATTCCCTTGGTTGATTTTTTGGCTCAAATTTTGGGGAAGAAGACCGAAATTGTGCTACAAGACTTTTCGCAGGGGCTAGATCACTCGTTGATTTATATAAAAAATAATTTATCCGGCCGTGATATTGGTGCTCCGGCAACGGATTTTGTGTTGGATGTACTCCAGTCGAAGGTTTATAAGGAAAAGGATTATTTGGTAAATTATCGTACAAAAACTTTGGGTGGGAAGGAATTGTACTCCTCTAGTTTTTTTATAAAAGATGATGCTGGTGAGTTGCTCGGTATGATTTGTGTCAATGCTGATAAATCGAAGATGCTAACCTTGAAGCGCTTGTTCGAGTCGGCCTTGGAAGATGTCAATGAAGAACTGGCTAATGAGCAAGTAGAACATGAAGAACCAAATATCGTTGAAAATTTCTATACAACTGCTGGTAGTATGATTGAGGCTGCGATTGAACAAGAAACACATGGGAAAGATGTTGAGCGATTCAAACTATCAAGAACAGAAAAAATAGCAGTTGTACGTTCCTTGTATCAAAAAGGTTTCTTTGATTTCAAAGATGCTATTCCACAGGTGGCTACAGCTTTTAAAATGTCAGAAGTAAGTATTTATAAATACATTCAAATTATAAAAAATGAAGCAAATGGCTTCGTTGATAATTAAAACGATGGTCATCTAGGATGATAGGCTATATTGAAATAACTTGTTTGTAAAACTCGATTTTGATCGGGTTTTTTGTTTTGAGGAAGTGAGTGCTAGGAGAGGGAGGGATGTTGAAGCAGAGGTAACGTAACATAGACAAAATACACATCCCTGTAGTTTATATGTTTTTTTGAGTAGAAGGGTTGTCAAGAAAATAGCAAAGAACTATACTATAATCATAAAACAACTATACAATTGTATTTTTTATTATAGAAAATGGCAAAAGGAATGGAGTGACATGGCTTGATTAATGAAGTGTTGCGGAAGGAGAAGAAGTATCTACTTCCGTTAGAAATGTATTATTATTTGAGCGGAAAGTTAGAAAAAATACTAAAAGTGGATAGCTATGGAAAAGAAGATGGCTACTGCGTACGTTCCCTCTATTTTGATTCTTTAGAGGATGTTGATTGGCAGGAAAAAGAAGATGGTCTTGAAAATCGTCGGAAGATTCGTTTAAGGAATTATGGAAATGGTTCGCAAAATGCCAAATTAGAGTTGAAGCAGAAGCAGGGAGATAATCAGCGGAAACGTTCCCTTTTGATGACAAAAAGTGATGCGATGTCATTGGTTGAAGGGAACACATCAGTGTTATTGGCCTATCCAGATAAATTGGCGACGGAACTTTATTGCCGTATGAACCAGTACTGTTATAAACCTAAGACGATTATTGAATACCGTCGGAAAGCTTTTATTTCTCCTGAAAACGATATTCGAATCACGTTTGATTTTCAAGTACGCGGGACAGAAGCATCCTACGACATCTTTAATAACCATCTGCTGCAATACAGTTTGTTGGATCCTCATCTGGTTATTTTAGAAGTAAAGTACAATGGATTTCTATTGTCGCATATCAAAGATTTGTTGGCAGAGGTGGATGGCAGTGAATTGAGTGCTAGTAAATATTGTATGGGAAGAATGATCAGTAAACATTATAGATTTTAAGAGGGAAGATAGATGAAAGATTTATTACGAAATATTTTAGAACAACATGGAACATTGACAATCCAAGATATGATTATGCATATTGTGGTGGCAGCTATTTTAGGAGGAGTTATCTATGTTTCTTATGCCTATACGCATGCTGGAACGACCTATAGTAAAAAGTTTAACATATCGCTCATGACACTGACGGTACTGACTGCGACTGTTATGACTGTTATTGGGAATAACGTGGCACTGTCCTTGGGGATGGTTGGTGCGCTTTCGGTGGTTCGTTTTAGGACAGCAGTGAAGGATTCTCGCGATACAACCTATATTTTTTGGACGATTGTAGTTGGAATCTGTTGTGGTGTTGGAGATTATATAGTGGCAATGATTGGAAGTAGTGTGATTTTCTTGCTGCTTCTCATCTGGGGAAGGGTTAAAAATGAAAATCGGATGTTATTAATTGTACGAGCTAATCGAGAGTTAGAAGTTCCTTTGGAAGGACTCTTCTTCCAGTATTTTAACGGACATGTTGTTCAACGTGTAAAAAATACAAAAGCAGATATGTTGGAGCTGATTTTTGAGGTCAATCGGCGTGTTTACGACAAATACTATTCAGCAGATAATAGCTTAGTTGAACAAGTCTATCAGTTGGGTGAGGTAGACTATTTTAATGTCGTGACTCAAAGTGATGATATCAATGGATAATATCTATGAAACAAAAAATACTGTATTACTTAGTTTTTATCGGGTTGCTGCTTGGTATTTTTAGTCTACGGATGCTAGACCTGAAACAGCATAAAGAACGATTTTACCATCATAAAGTTTCTCTATCTGCCCAACCAGTGAGTCCAGTTGAGCACTTGGCCAGCCACCTACCGATTATTGAAATTGATACTCTGGATGGGAAGGTAATTCCTCTAGAAAGAGGAGAAAATGAAGGTGGAACAAGACAACAATCTGTACGAGGAACTGTTCGGCTGTACGATAAATTAGATGAAGTAAACCGTGTCGGGGATGGGGCGCGTGTTGAAACGTTGGCGGAAATAGCTTATCGTGGCAATTCCTCTCGGCATTTTGATAAGAAATCAATTAAACTACGTTTTGTCGATAAAAAAGGAGAGGATGTAGAGCACACGGTTGCAGGAATGCCAAAGGAGTCCGAGTGGGTCTTGCATGGTCCATTTTTGGATAGGAGTCTGCTGAGAAATTATATATCCTATAACCTAGCTGGCGAATTGATGGAGTATGCTCCCAATGTCCGTTATAGTGAAGTGATGATTAACGGAGAGTACCAAGGCTTGTATTTAATTGTTGAGAGTATAGAACAGGGAGTGCATAGAATCCCTATTGAAAAAAGTGACAAACGCTCCTTGAAAACATCATATATTGCTGTTTGGGACCGACCGCACAAGGCAAAAAATCCAGTCGATAACTATGTTGGCTATACCTATCAAGCAGATCAGTCATCGCTAGATATTCGCTATCCAAATGTCCGAAAAATAACAGATGCTCAAAAAGACTTTATCCAGCAGGATATTAGTAAGATTGAGAGAATCCTATACTCCTACGATTTAAAACAGTACGGGCACTACGTAGATAAGAATGCTTTTGCGACCTATTTCGTTATCAATGAATTCTTCCGTAATACGGATGCAGGAATATTCTCCACCTATCTCTACAAGGATTTGCGAGATAAAATGAAGATTGCTGTATGGGATTTTAACAACGCATTTGATAACCACAGCGATGTAGAATACGATCGAGCAGGTTTCTCGATGCTGGAGGTTCCGTGGTTTAGCATGATGATCAAGGATAGGGAGTTTATCGATTTAGTCGTTCATAAGTACCATCAACTACGCAAAAATCTGCTCAGTACCAAACGTCTTCACGATCATATTGATAAGACAGTTCAATTTTTAGGGCCAGCCATTCAAAGAAATAATGATAAATGGGGCTACGTCTTTCAGTTGCAAAAAATGGATGAACATAACTATCTCCAGCCCTATGAACGCAATCAAGCAAGTTACGAAGAAGCTGTGCATGTTGTAAAAGCCTTTATTGAAGATCGTGGGAAGTGGTTGGATGAGCATATTGAAACCTTGTATCAATACTGTGCTCCATCCAAAAATACAAATACGCTAGTCGATTATTAGGAGGGGCTATGAAAAAGTATTTGATAGTTGTCAGTATACTGGTTTGCATATTGACGGTTGGTTATTATTTGTATTATTTTGATGGGAGTTTGTATATCCCTAAGGTGTACTCGGAAGAGACTATTAACTATACTTTCCAGGTTCGCAATCAGGAATTGGTACGGAAAACAAAGGGGGGAGAGCATCCATTTATTGTCAAAGGGGTAACAATAGATAGTGGCATAGCTGGCTACCATCAAAATGATTTTGCTATTGGAGAGAAACGTTACCTGTCATGGATGAAGAGCATCTCAGACATGGGAGCCAATACCATTCGTGTAAAAACGATTATGGATGTTGATTTTTATGTTGCCTTGGATAAGCACAATCGTCAGTCAGATAAGCCGCTTTATCTTTTGCAAGGGGTTCGAGTGGATGATGTTCGAGATAATACAGCTATTGATGCCTACCATCCCCAATATAGAGGACGACTATTGGAGGATGTAAAAGATGCCGTTGATGTCATTCATGGTCGAAGAAAAGTCTGGAATACCGACTTGGGGAGTCATTACTATCGGAAAGATGTTTCCAAATGGGTGCTTGGTTTTATCGTTGGTGACCAATGGAATGGTTCGACAGTCGCTTATACCAATCATCAAGTGAAGCAGACTTCTTATAAGGGAGAGTATATCAGTACAGGTCAGACTGCCACGACTTTTGAGGCGATGTTAGCTGAAGTGTTGGATGAAATGGTTGTTTATGAGACTAAAAAATATGGCTGGCAACACTTGGTGAGTTTTGCCAGTTCGACCCTAACGGACCCATTTATCTATCGAAAACCCTTCGCAGCGCAAGCTTCAAAATATGCTCAATTAAACGTTGAAAATCTATTGGTAAGCGATCGCCTAAGAACAGGCGTATTTGCTTCCTATCAATTGTTGGACTATCACCCCAAAGCACTTGATTACCTTGGGGAAAATCCAAGTCTTTCGATAGAAGATGTTACAAAAATAAAAAAAGAAAACTACCCAGAAAATTATGTCGGTCTCTTAACGCGCTATCATCAAGTTCCTGTCTTGATTTCTGGCTATGGTTATTCGACTTCTAGAGCCATTACAGCCCTGAATCAGGGAGATATAGAAGGACCCCTAACAGAAACACAGCAGGGAGAAATGTTGATTAGGGATTTTCGAGCATTTTTAAAGACAGGCGCTGTAGGAGGAATCATTGAGTCCTGGCAAGATGATTGGGGTGCTCGTACTTGGAATACAGCATTTACAACAGACCGGCACAGCCGTTTCCAATGGGGAGATGCTCAATCAAATAATCAAGGCTTCGGCTTGATGGCGTTTGAAAATCGAGTAAAGAATCACAGTCTTGATGGCTCGCTTGAGGAGTGGAAAAAGCAAGCTATTACTGAAAATAAAGGGAATAAATTACTTGTTGATGGGGATGAAAGTTATTTATATTTAGCTATTCAAAAGACTGCCGTAAAGACCGATGGTGCAAATCGGTGGCTGATTCCTATTGATATTACACCGAAGACCGGCAGTATGGAATGGAAGGATGAAAGAGTACACTTCTTAGGGAGAGCAGATTTTCTCCTAGCTATAGATGGGGAAAGCAACAGCCGTTTATTGGTTCAGGAGAGATATGATGCGGTTCGAGCTAACTATCTCAAACAAACAAGCGGAAGTGACCCATTTGTTGATATTCCTAAAAAAGATTCATCGCACTTTACAACGGTATCGCTTGTATTGAAACACAATCGGATTTTTGAAGACTTGGAAAAAGCCGAACGAGAAGATAAATGGAATCCGCTTTATGAAACGGGACGGCTACGTTCTGGAAACAGTCAGAGGGGAGCAAAAGAGTTTGATTCGCAGGCGGATATTTACTTTGGAGAGAAGGTTATAGAAATTCGGATTCCGTGGCAATTGTTGAATTTTTCAAATCCCTCACAAGGAAGGATACACGATGACTATTATCAACATTATGGTGTTTCGGAGATAGCGATTGATTCTATCCAGCTTGGTTTAGGTGAGTGGAAAAAAGGGGAGTATATTCGGATGGAAAACTATCGCTTGGAAAAATGGAATAGACCTACCGTAGAAGGAGTTCTAAAAACTTCATACACCATGCTAAAAGACTATTGGAAAGAGGAAGAAAAATGATACACAATGTCTTGTACTTTTATATTATTATTTGCATTGCTATTTTAATCTTTAATATGGCTTATATTATCAAACGTAGACTTTTTTATAAGAAACCACAAATGGTCGAGCGTAAGCGCTGATTAGAAGGGGACATGGATGACTTGGTTAAGCATTTTTTTAACAATTTCACGCTTCTTATTTTTGACTTACTTGGTGTTGTACGCAAGCTTTTTGTTGCTTTCTGTAGTGACAGGAGGTATTCATCTCCATGAGCGCTATAGAAAGCGACGGAGGAAGCTAGAGGAATGTGAGGGCAATTATCCACCAATATCTATATTGGTCCCAGCTTACAACGAGGAAGTTACCATTATTTCCACCATAGAATCCTTATTGAAATTGGACTATCCTGTCTATGAAGTCATTGTATTAGATGACGGTTCTAAAGATCAAACAGCACAACTGGTTCGCGAGTGTTTTCAGATGAAGGACAGTCAACGAAAAATTGACTACAAGCTTTCTTGTCGTCCTTATCACAGAATCTCAGAACAAGAGTTTGGTTCTGTTTGTCTGACATTGATTGAAAAAGAAAATGGAGGCAAAGGAGATGTTCTTAACCTCGGTATCAACGCAGCCAAGTACGAATATTTTTTGTGTATCGACGCAGATTCGATGTTACAAAGAAACTCTCTGAAAAACCTCGTCCGTCCCATGCAGAAATGGGAGAATGTCATATCTGTTGGTGGAGTCGTCCAAGTTTCACAAGGGGTACGAATAACTGACGGAGAGGTCAGCAATTACCAGTTGCCGTGGTCGGTGCTCCCATGTTTACAAGCTATCGAATATGACTGTTCTTTTTTAGGGAGTAGAATTTTATTGGACTATTTGCAATCCAATCTCATCATATCAGGTGCCTTTGGGTTATTTTACAAGGAGTATGTCATAGCAGTTGGGGGTTATGATAGGCAGACACTGGGAGAAGATATGGAGCTAGTCATGAAATTGCACTATTTCTGTAGAAATAACAATATTCCTTATCGAATCTGCTATGAAACCAGTGCCATTTGTTGGAGTCAAGCACCGAGCTCTATCGGTGATTTATGCAAACAACGCCGTCGCTGGTTCTTGGGGCTCTATCAATGTCTAAAAAAATACCGAAAAATGTTATCACGAGTTCGTTTTGGGGCGGTGGGATATTTTTCCTATGCTTACTATATGCTATTTGAATTTTTAGCTCCGTTTATAGAGACTTTCGGTTGTTTCGTGATTCTACTTTCATTGATCTATCATCAACTAAACATCTCATTTTTCATATCGCTCTTTTTCCTCTATAGTGCTTTTTGCTCACTAATCACCTTTGCATCATTTTTGCAACGCGTCTACTCGCAAGATTTATTTATTGGCCCTATGGATTTGTGTAAAGCCTTCCTGGCAACATTGTTCAGATACTTTTTCTTGCATTGGGTATTGAATATTGTCCGTCTGACAAGTTTTATTGGATATAAAAAGAGAAAGCGTGAATGGGGAGAGATCAAACGAGTGAAACAATTCGTTTAAGTAAGGGTAAGACTGGCTTATAAAAAGAAAGTCTTATCTTTTTTTAAAAAAATACTTGACTGGTTAATATTCTTGTGATATAGTTAACTGGTTAACAAAGGAGGTAGTTATGTTAAAGAAAGTGATAAGGGGCTGTTTTGTTGCCTTATTCGGTTTTGTTTTAGCAGCTTGCTCGGCTCAGAAGGAAGCGAGTCAAGTGCAGCCAGGAATGAAAATAGTCACCTCATTTTACCCAATTTATTCACTGGTTAAGGAAGTGTCTGGGAGCAAAAATGATGTTCGAATGATTGGCTCAAGACAGGGCATACACTCTTATGAACCATCAGCTGCGGACATAAAGGCCATATACGATGCAGATGTTTTTATCTATCATTCGCGAATTTTGGAATCCTGGGCAGGACGTTTGGAACCTAATTTGCAAGGTTCATCTGTCAAGGTTTTGGAGGCTTCGACTAATTTACCGCTGACAAAGGTTCCAGGCTTAGAAGACATGGAAGCTGGTCAAGGGATTGATGAAGCTAGTTTATATGACCCCCACACATGGCTGGATCCAGTTTTGGTTGGTCAGGAAGCTGTTGCGATCGGTGAACTTTTAGCAGAAAGTGATCCTAAGAATGCAGATTATTATCGTCAAAATGCCGCAACCTTGGAGGAAAAGGCGCAAAAGTTGGCAGACAAGTATAGCCCAATCTTTTCAAAAGCCACATCAAAAACATTTGTCACTCAACACACAGCCTTCTCTTACACTGCGCAACGCTTCGGGTTGAAGCAGTTGGGAATCGCAGGAGTTTCAGAGGAGGAACCAAGCCCTAGACAATTGGCGGAAATTAAAGAATTTGTTGACACCTACAATGTGCAAACAATTTTTACAGAAAAAGGTGCCTCGGATAAGCTTGCCAAGGCATTGGCGAGTTCGACAGGTGTGGACTTAAAAGTGTTGGATCCTCTTGAAGCAGATCCAGAAAATAATTTAACCTATCTAGAAAATCTAGAGCAAGTCTTAGAAACATTAGCTCAAGAGTTAAAATAAAAGGCCGAATTCTATCGACCGAAAGGAGAAAAAATGAAGAAAAAAGCAGTTGTTGGCTCCGTAGCCGCCCTTGTTTTAGGGATGAGTCTCTGTAGCTATCAGCTTGGACGTTTCCAAGCGATGGAAGAGCAAAAAAATCGTGTGTCCTATATTGAAGATAGTCAAAGTGTACAAACTACCGTTGCTGAACAATTAACACCTGATCAAGTTTCTGCCAAGGAAAATATTGACGCTGAGCAGATAGTCGTTAAAATTACTGATCAAGGCTATGTGACATCACACGGGGACCATTTCCACTACTATAATGGTAAAGTCCCTTTTGATGCGATTTTTAGTGAAGAGTTGGTCATGAAGGACCCGAGCTATGTTTTACAAGACAGTCACATCATCAATGAAGTCCAGGATGGTTATGTCATAAAAGTCGATGGGAAATACTATCTCTATTTAAAAGACCCTAGCAAACGTAAAAATGTTCGTAGCAAAGAAGAAGTGGAGCGGCAAAAAGGAATCTCTTCTGCTGACAGTAAGAATCAGGCAGCAGGAAATAGTAAAGACGGCCGCTACAGAACAGACGATGGCTATGTCTTTAATCCGACAGATGTTATTGAAGACACGGGAGATGGTTTTATCGTTCCACACGGCGACCATTTCCACTTTATTCCTAAAAAAGATTTATCAGCTGCCGAATTGAAGGCTGCACAAGATTACTGGAATCAAAAAGGAAGTGTGAGCTCGGCTAGTGGTAGTCAATATGGCGATAGAAACAATAGAGCACAACAGACAACAATTAGTGCGGGGCAAGGTCAGGATTTGGCTAGCTTATTGGCTCAATTGGATGCAACGCCGCTATCTCAACGCCATGTAGAAGCAGATGGATTGGTATTTGACCCAAGAACGATTACGAAGAAAACCGCAGCAGGTGTCATCGTTCCACACGGCGACCATTACCACTTTATCCCATACAGCCAGATGTCTCCTCTAGAAGAGAAGATTTCTCGAATGATTGGTGTAAATGGAGCAGGTGTTTCTTCTGGTGCACAAGCAAGTCACTCCCAACACACACCGACACAACCAAATCGTCCAGTAACACCAATCGGCACGGTTACAACGCAACCGGTATCGCCTACACAACCAGTATTACCAACACAACCGAAGCAGTCAACAGGGAAAGTAGTTTCCTATATGGGACGTCAAATTCCTGCTTATGGAAAAGGGTTAGATGGTAAGGCATATTTTACAAGTGATGGATACATCTTTAGCAAATCCTCTATTACCTCAGTTGATGATCAAGGGTTGATAGCTAGTCATGGAGATCATTTCCATTATGTTGGTTTTGGCGAACTCGAAGATTTTGAAATCAAGCAAGTAGAGGAGTGGGTTAATGAGAAGGCAGGCAAACAAGTGCCACCGAAAACATCTGAACAAGTAGGAAACGATGCTAAACCCACAACACCAAGTCAAGGGAACGATTCAAAACCTGTAAAACCAATTCAAGAAGAAAACCGCCCTGCATTTGAATACAAACAAGTAACGGCTAAACGTAAGTTTGCTGGAAAAGTTGTTTATGAAATGGAAGTAGGTGGAAAAACGTATACGTATGGTCGTGACGAACTAGATTTGATGAAAATCTCTTTTGCTGAGTTGACCTTGGCAGAAAAAGATAAGCAGTATATCTTTGATATTGCACCGCTTGCAGAAGGAGATCTTACGCCAGCAATGTTGGTCGATATGGATCAGATTCCGATGAAGGGAGCGAATGCGACCTATGATACTGGACAATCCTTTATTATTCCACACATTGATCACATCCATGTCCTACCTTACACATGGTTGAGTAAGGAACAAATTGCAACGATCCGCTATATCATGCAACATCCTGAAATTCGTCCATCTGCTTGGACTACAAGTGGACATGGTGATGGAGAAGCAACGGATCTTGTTCCCCCAATTCTAAATGCAACACCTAAAGCAAACCGCTTAGGCTTGAAAAATTGGCAAATCATTCACACCGCAGAAGAAGTCATGGATGCACGTGCAAAAGGGAAATTTGCAACAAATGATGGCTATATCTTCTCGGCGGAAGATGTACTAGAGCCAGCAAGTTTTGTCTTTAGTCAAGCATTCAGTCTACCAAGAGCGACAGGTGGTTCTCTGCGTTCAATTTCCAAGAAAGATTTATCTAAAGAAGAATTGGAAGCTGTACAAACTCTTCTTGATAAAAGAGACGCTGAAGAATTGGCGAAAAATGTCACACCAATTGAGAAACGTGCAGGTTTGAAAAATTGGCAAATTGTTCACTCGGCAGAAGAATTGGCAGAAGCTAAGGCAGCAGGAAAATATACAACAAAAGATGGCTATATTTTTGACCCAGCAGACCTATTAGATCCAAAAGTGAAAATAGGTACGGATAACTATCGCATCCCACGTGTGATTACAGATGGTTACCGTCGGATTAACAAGAGTGATTTGAATTACTTAAGCGAGCTGATCCCAGCAGAGGCTATGGTAGCTCAACGTGAGAAATCTAATTCTAGTTCACCGTCAACACCTGCACCAACTGAAACAGGAACAAGTGCAGGCGAGACAACAACGCCAGAACAGCCACAAGTTGCCAAAGAAACAGCAGAGGAAATTTACAACCGAGTTGAAGCGAAGAAAGTCGTTCCTTTCGAAGCACTGACCTACAATGCTGGCTATGCGACCGAAGTACGCAACGGGACTCTAGTGATTCCGCATCAAGATCACTATCACTATGTATCCTTTAAATGGTTTGACCAAGGTAGTGCAAGAAGTCCTGAAGGGTATAGTTTAGAAGATTTCCTAGCAACGGTTAAGTACTACATGACTAATCCACAAGAACGCCCTGTTTCAGACGATGGCTGGGGAGTATTTACACCAAGTACACCATCTGAATCAACAGAAGAAACAGAGACGGTAGAAAGTGATGAAGAAATTATTTCTGAAGAAACTGAGGAAATTGACGAGTTTACAGAAGAATTAAAACGAAGAGCAGAAGAGTTTGGCATGGACTTCAAAACCTTTGAACAAAGTCTGGTCACACTCTCAGACCGTTACAAAGTTTCTTTTGAAGCTTTCGAATATGATGCAACAAGCAAAATTGTTCGACTTGTAGATAAGGATGGGGTCAAACGGACCGTTTCCCTTCCAAGTTTAGAAGAACAAGTATAGTAAACAAAATACCTGTAGCGCTGAGCTCTGCAGGTATTTTTTTACAGAAAAACGATAAAGATTATCTTTGACTATTTGCCTTTTTTAGCGTAAAATAGAAAGGAAAGACAAAAAAGGAGAACAGCCTTGGAACTTAACGTATTTGCAGGACAAGAAAAAAGCGAACTTTCCATGATTGAAGTAGCACGTGCTATTTTGGAAGAACGTGGACGTGACAACGAAATGTATTTCAACGACTTGGTCAATGAAATTCAAAACTACCTTGAAAAATCAAACAGCGAGATTCGCGCAGCCCTCCCAACCTTCTATTCTGATTTGAATGTGGATGGAAGCTTCATTCCACTTGGCGAAAACAAATGGGGCTTACGTTCTTGGTACGCAATCGATGAGATTGACGAAGAAGTGATCACTCTTGAAGAAGATGATGAAGATGCACCAAAACGCAAGAAGAAACGTGTCAATGCCTTCATGGACGGTGATGAGGATGCGATTGACTACGGACATGACGATCCAGAAGATGAGGACAACTATCCGGGTAGTGCATCATCAGAATACGATGATGAAAATCCAGATGACGAAAAAGATGAAGTTGAGTCCTATGATTCAGAAATCAACGAAATTATCCCAGATGACGAATTGGATGAAGAGGATGTTGATTTAGGTGAAGATGACGACGAGTATTCAGATGAAGAGGTCGTCGACGAATAAGAATTATATCCCCATAGGTTCTTAAAAATAATTTGACAAGACTACCAAATTACGATAAGATATTATCGGGCACCTCTTTTGAGGTCGGAGCTCCCTAGCGATAGGGAGCTATTTTTGTTTTTTCTTCAAGTTAACAGGAAGTATCCCCACAAATCGCTTCCTATTAGCCTGAATCGTAGAAAAGGAGTTTGCATGACAAAGTATATTTTTGTAACAGGTGGTGTTGTTTCCTCTATCGGCAAAGGGATTGTAGCAGCCAGTCTAGGTCGTTTATTGAAGAACCGAGGTCTCAAGGTAACAATCCAAAAATTTGATCCATACATCAACATTGACCCGGGAACAATGAGTCCGTATCAACACGGTGAAGTTTTTGTGACGGATGACGGTGCAGAAACCGACTTGGACCTTGGGCACTATGAGCGTTTCATCGACATTAACCTGAACAAATATTCAAATGTTACAACAGGTAAAATTTATAGCGAAGTCCTCCGTAAAGAGCGTAAAGGGGAATACTTAGGGGCGACAGTTCAAGTTATTCCACACATTACAGATGCTTTGAAAGACAAAATCAAGCGTGCAGCTCGTACTACAGATGCAGATGTCATCATCACGGAAGTGGGTGGTACAGTAGGTGATATTGAAAGCTTGCCATTCCTTGAAGCGCTTCGTCAGATGAAGGCAGATGTCGGTTCAGACAATGTTATGTATATCCATACAACACTCTTGCCTTATCTCAAAGCAGCAGGCGAAATGAAAACTAAACCAACACAACATTCTGTAAAAGAGTTGCGTGGTCTAGGTATTCAGCCAAACATGTTGGTAATTCGGACAGAGCAGCCTGCTGGACAAGGAATTAAAAATAAACTGGCACAATTCTGTGATGTTGCTCCAGAAGCAGTTATTGAGTCCTTGGATGTCGAACATCTTTACCAAATCCCATTAAATATGCAAGCGCAGAACATGGATCAAATTGTTTGCGATCACTTGAAGCTCGACGTACCTCCAGCAGATATGACAGAGTGGACAGCTATGGTAAACAAGGTTCTTAATCTCCAGAAAAAAGTAAAAATCGCTTTAGTTGGTAAGTATGTAGAATTACAAGATGCCTATATTTCTGTAGTTGAAGCTCTAAAACACTCAGGATATGCAAATGATGCTGCTATCGAATTGGATTGGGTCAATGCAAATGATTTGACAGCAGAAAACGTAGCTGAACGTCTAGGACAAGCACAAGGAATTATCGTTCCTGGCGGCTTTGGACAACGTGGTACAGAAGGGAAAATACAAGCCATTCGTTATGCTCGTGAGAATGACGTGCCAATGCTAGGGGTCTGCTTGGGAATGCAGCTGACCTGTGTAGAATTTGCTCGTCACGTTCTCGGTTTAGAAGGTGCTAACAGCTTTGAATTAGACCCAGAAACCAAATATCCAATTATTGACATCATGCGTGATCAAATTGGAGTGGAAGATCTAGGAGGAACTCTTCGTTTAGGTCTTTATCCAAGCAAGCTCAAACGTGGCTCCAAGGCTGCAGCTGCTTATGATAATCAAGAAGTTGTACAACGTCGCCATCGTCATCGTTATGAGTTTAACAATGAATTCCGTGAACAATTTGAAAAAGCAGGTTTTGTTTTCTCAGGCGTGTCACCAGACAACCGTTTGGTAGAAATTGTTGAAATTCCGGAAAATAAATTCTTCGTTGCCTGCCAATATCATCCAGAACTACAATCTCGTCCTAATCGCCCTGAAGGTTTGTATACAGCCTTTGTTTCAGCAGCTATAGAGAATGAAAAATAAGTATAACCATTATAGAAGAAGATTGGATTATTCAATCTTCTTTTATATTTTTTTATATAACGAAACGAAAAAGATGTCAGTATTTATAGAAGAAAATGCGAAATATCACCCCCATATGGCATCATTGTCTAGATGGTTTTAAGCATTATACAATAGTAGAGTATTGCAAAAGAATCGGCTAAATCAATACGTTTTGGCAAAAAAAGTAAAAATAAAAAAATAAAATTCAAAAAAAGTGTTGACAAGGATAGTTCCTAATGATATACTAGTTCTTGTGTTAAGCGGGGATGGCGGAATTGGCAGACGCGCAGGACTAAGGATCCTGTGACCGCTTTAGGTCGTGTGGGTTCAAGTCCCACTCTCCGCATAGTGGACTAGCTAAGGCTAGTCCTTTTGCTTTGTCTAGATAAGTGCAGAGCACGATATATGCTAGTTCATAAATTACAAGAATGATACGAAACAGGCATTATTATGGCTTTCATGAAAAGATATGTGAAAGTTTTCTCAAAACTAGACGGTTTCAACTAGCATTTTCAAAATAAAAATGGTAGAATAGAAGAGTATGAGGTGCAACCTCAAAAAATATTAGGAGGCTATCGAAATGCCATTAGTTTCAGCAGAAAAATTTGTCCAAGCAGCGCGTGACAACGGTTATGCAGTTGGTGGATTTAACACAAACAACCTTGAGTGGACTCAAGCTATCTTGCGTGCAGCAGAAGCAAAACAAGCTCCAGTTCTTATCCAAACTTCTATGGGTGCAGCTAAGTACATGGGTGGTTACAAAGTAGCTCGCAACTTGATCGCTAACTTGATCGAGTCAATGAACATCACAGTTCCAGTTGCTATTCACCTTGACCACGGTCACTACGAAGATGCACTTGAGTGTATCGAAGTTGGTTACACTTCTATCATGTTTGACGGTTCACACCTTCCAGTAGAAGAAAACCTTGCAAAAGCAAAAGAAGTTGTAGAATTGGCACACGCTAAAGGTATCTCAGTTGAAGCTGAAGTTGGTACTATCGGTGGTGAAGAAGATGGTATCGTAGGTACTGGTGAATTGGCTCCAATTGAAGACGCAGTCGCAATGGTTGCAACTGGTATTGACTTCTTGGCAGCAGGTATCGGTAACATCCACGGTCCATACCCAGCAAACTGGGAAGGTCTTGACCTTGACCACTTGCGTAAATTGACTGAAGCTGTACCAGGTTTCCCAATCGTATTGCACGGTGGTTCAGGTATTCCAGATGCACAAATCCAAGAAGCAATCAAATTGGGTGTTGCTAAAGTTAACGTAAACACTGAGTGCCAAATCGCATTTGCAAACGCAACTCGTAAGTTTGCAGCGGCTTATGAAGCAAACGAAGCAGAATACGATAAGAAAAAACTCTTTGACCCACGTAAATTCTTGGCAGACGGCGTGAAAGCTATCCAAGCATCTGTTGAAGAGCGTATCGACGTATTCGGTTCAGCGAACAAAGCTTAATATAACTGCGAAGAAATCTCAGATTTCAAGCAAACAAAGCATAAGTTTCTTAGATTAAACCAAAAAGGATTTTCTTTCGAGAATCCTTTTTATTATAATAGTTGATTAAGTTTGATCTAGTTCTTCGCTATGAAGAAATCTACGATAGAAGTGAGCAGAGAACAATTAAAATATAAACCGCTCCAAAGTTTTCATGACTGTAATAGCTTAGAGAACAAAGAATTATGGATGGGGCGCAAACTGTAGTATTAAAATATTTACCTATGAGTATAGATACTTTAAAAAAAGAAAGTGAAAATAATTCTTGCCAAGTCCAATCTTTTCTGTTAGAATAGTATGGTATGTGGTGCTAGCACATCCGATATATTTGATCAAATGAGGAGGAAGATACAATGGCTAAAGTATGTTATTTCACTGGTCGTAAGACTGTATCAGGTAACAACCGTTCACACGCTATGAACCAAACTAAACGCGCAGTTAAACCAAACCTTCAAAAAGTAACTGTTTTGATTGATGGTAAACCTAAAAAAGTTTGGGCTTCAGCACGTGCATTAAAATCAGGCAAAGTTGAACGCGTATAATGACAAAGTCGTTAGAAAAATCTAGCGACTTTTGTTTTTGGAAAAAATAGCCTAGATATAAAGTCGATGAGGAGCAAATTCGGTCACTACATAATAAACAGGAAAGAATATCAACTATATAGCCCTTCACATTGTTGTTGAAAAGTTAATAAAGAAGGAACGTTGTCAAAAATAAACTGTGTATTGATGTGGGAGATTTTTCCAAGATCGAACATTTAAACTTGGATTGATATTAGGGATTGTACGAGAGAGCATGTCCGTACGGATACTATAAGAAGGGAATCACGAACTGGAAGAATAGAGAGTGTTTAAAAAATCCAAAAAAATATCAAAAAACCGGTTGACAATGTGTATAAGTCGTGATAGAATAATTGAGTTGTCTCTTGAGGGGCTAGTCAGTAGCGGAATGAAAAAAAGTTTCGAAAAAGTGTTGACAAGTTCAGTAGAAGATGATAGAATAACTGAGTTGTCTCTTGAGGAACTGGTCGACAGCGAAACGAAAAAAAGTTTCAAAAAAGTGTTGACAAAGTTTCTAAGAAATGATAAACTAAGATAGTTGTCGCGAGAGCGCGATAACGAACAAGACCTTTGAAAATTAAAGAAGACGAACCAAAC